>CAJXUL010000134.1 GCA_913060615.1 uncultured Gammaproteobacteria bacterium
AATTAAGACTCAATTCTGCCAAGACAAGACAAGACAAGACAAGACAAGCAAAGGAACCAAGCCCTAGTTCATCGGCATCCGCCGAGCTACTAGTATCTAGCTTTACGTTTTTTGCATAAAACGACGAGTCTTGGTGGCAGTCCATCAGCGAATGCCATAAAGACAGAAACCCTACGTAAGCCACCGGCAGATGGCTTTGTCAAAAAATACATTCCCCAGCTCTAAGTCACTCTAGGTAAAATTCCGCAACGCGAATTGTCCTATCCACACGTGTCCACGGCCTTAACCCTCAGTAATTGGCCTGATTTTTTTGGATTCCCGCGTTTTGCCTGCGCACTTTCTGAAGAAAGACTTGGGATTAGTAGTTTGCCAATACCATATTTGCTTCGTGCTCCAAACGTCTAACTTTTATTACCCGCCCACCCTCCATTAACAACCGTTAGTCAGAAATTTTGCCTTTAGTAACTTCTGCCATTTAATCTAAATGTTATATCTATATGTTTTTTTGTTGCAGCCTTCGCTGTACTACGCTTGTAAAAAACTCAGGAGGGGTCTTGTTTTTTAAACGCAAAAAGAAGATTGAGGAATTGCCTGCCGAACCTATTGAATGGTTTTTTCTGTTCGATGATATGTATGTTGGCAAGGTAGACGGCATAGAGTGCTCCTTGCAGTTAAACGATCTGGATTACTTTCCAGAAGCCCCTAAGTATTATCTGTTCTACCATAATCAATCCCTTTCTTTTGAAGCACTACCAATTTGTTGGTTGTTTCCAGAGCAAGTATCTGTTCCCAGTAACCAGCCTAAAAGAACAGCTTTGATTTTAGAATTTCCCAAGTTATTAGACCACTGGCAACGGCGTATTGATCCGTTGATGGTAGAGGGGTTAAACGCCTTTGTTGCCTTCTTAAAAGAAGAAGGTTTATCACAGGAAACCCTTTCGTTTTTTGAAGCGGCAATGTCCCAAGTAGTCCATTTGTTGCAGGCAGCAAAGTTCCAAGATGACGCGGAAGGAGCCCTAGTTAAGAAGGCCATATCCCGTGTTAACTCTATGACTGGAGATCCTCTTTCTAAGTTGGAGGGATTGTTTGCGATAGTGCTAAATAAATACGAATCTCAGCGCATTAACTCTCCGATTGCAGCAGCACAATGGTATTTTGGACTTGCATTGCTTTATGTGTTTCAGTCGTCCGATGACGCAGAACGTTTTTGCATACAAGCAATACGGCTTGACCCTAGTCTTACTGACGCTGCGCAACTGCAAAGTTGGTTAGTAGATGATCTGGTAAAACTTGAGTAATACGCTGCGATATATGCGCTTAGATCTCAAGTCGATACTGATTTCCCTAGGCTCTTGACCTCACCATCAACGCACTGGTCAATGACTCTCTACAGGGAAGCGGCGGTACCTCACTGGTAGACTGTGCTATCTACACAAGTCCACGGCGCTGAGCCTCAGAAAGCACACTAACTTTTCACATTTCTCAGTTTCTTCGCTGATATTTATGTGAACCATTGCGCATTTCTGTAAATTACTTTGCTTTCGCAGCCGCCATTCATGCGACACAGGACGAGTCGTGTTAAACGACTATTGGATGGTTCGTGCGGGTGGGAAGGGCACTTGTATTAGGTTGATGTAAATATAGGCGGACCGCAGGGCTATTCTGCAAACCTCTGCACTATTACTGCTATGGTTAATTTAGGCTTTTACTCATTGTGCCGAGCGAAGCCTATTAGTCTCACTACAACCGAACCCCTGTTGTTACGCTATCTCTAAACAAACTTAACCCAAGCCTCAAGTGGTGCTCTGTCTGACACCAAGCTATTCACATCTGCCTCTGGGTTTTTATGCCCAATGGCCATGCCACAAAACAGCATTAAGTTGTCCTCGGCGCCAACAAAGTTGGCTACCGCTTGTGATCTATTTGCCCAGGCTTCTTGTGCGCAGGTGTCCAGCCCTTCTTCCTGCGCCAACAGCATAAATGTTTGTAAAAACATGCCTAGGTCTGACCATTGTGGTGGCCCCATTGTTTTGTCTATAAAGCAGAAGAAGGCTGCGGGGGCATCGAAAAACTTAAAGTTTCTGGCTAGATGTGCAAAGCGGCTGGGCTTATCGTCGCGCGGGATGTTCAGCAGTTTGTACATGTCTTCGCCCACTTTAAATCTTGAGTCGCGGTAGGGGGAGGGCAGCTCTTTGGGATAAATTTCGTAAGCCGGTTTTTCTCTGGGGTCTGTGTCCGCCAAGAATTGGTGGAATTTTGGCATGCTTGGTCCATTAATTACGAACACGCGCCATGGCTGTACGTTGCCGCCTGAAGGCGCGCGGGCGGCTTTTTCTAGTAGCTGAGATAGCTGTTCATCAGATACTGGGGTGTCTAGAAAAGAGCGGATTGATCTTCGCGCCTCTACGGCTTCGCTAACGTTCATAAGGTGTCCTAATTTTTTCTGCTTAAGCTATATATTTTTCTAGATCGCCTCTAATGACTAAAATCAAATAGAAGAAGGCTAGAAAAAGTTCAGCTGGGTTGATTGATGGGGAAGACATAGCCACCAATTGGCGGCTATGTGCAACTTGTTAGCGCCGCTGCCTAGTTCAAGACACCATTGAAGGCGTCTTCATTGAAGCCTATCAATAGTGTTTTGCCTACTACACTGGTGGGTGCGCGTAGGTTGCCTGTGCTGCCTAACATGGCATCCACTGCTTCATCTGTGGCTGCACTACCACCTTTGAATTCAATGACTTTTTTGCCTTTTGCCACAATCATTTTGCTCGCTTTGGCCAGCAATGCTTGGGCGTCTTCCCGCTGTAGCTTGCGGCTTGCAGGTACAGTGGTTGCTATTGTTATGTTACTTGCTTCCAAAAACTTGGATGCTCGGGTACAGCTGGTTCAGCCGCTGCGAAAATAATACCAATCTACTTTCTTTGCCATTTCATTGTCCTATGATGTGGAGGCTCATAATAAGAGGAGGGCGGCTACAATGACAACGTTTGCGATAAATTTTGATACGTCATCTTTGGCAGAGACTCAATTTGCCTTTGCTGACGGTGTTGCCACTTTAACGCTGCACAAGCCCGATCGGCGCAATGCGATTTCTACAGTAATGCTCGCCGAGTTAATTTATTTGCTTGAGTGCTGCGAGGGCGATGATTCTGTGCGGGTTGTTGTTTTGCAAGGCGCTGGCAGTGGCTTCTGCCCCGGCGACAATTTGCGGGGTATGGGTCCGCTGCCGGATGATTTTCGGTTTGTGCCCACCGGTCCTGTAACTCATGCGGACATTCAACAGTGCCTGCGCGGCATGAGCAAACCCACCATTGCCGCAATCCACGGTTTTGCCTTGGGTGTGGGTCTGGATTTGGCCATGGCCTGTGATTTTCGCGTTGTGACTGACAATGTCCGGCTACAAGACCAGAGGGTCATTGATCGCGGTATGCACGCCGTTACCGGCTGTGCCTGGCTGCAAACCCGCGCCATTGGTAGTGCTAGGGCATTGGAGTTTTTAATTCTGGGCGAGGCCATTGACGGTGAAACTGCTAAAGCTTGGGGCATGGTCACCAAAGTGGCCACTGAAAATGAGTTCAGCCAGACCTTAAATGCATTAACTCAGCGCCTTGCTCATGCGCCCACCAAAGCCATCGGCTTAATGAAGCGTCAGATATATGCCGGTGAAACCATGAGCCATGAAGACTTTATGGCGTTTGCCGCGCCGCTTATTACGCAGATTGAGATTAAGGATCGGCAAGAGGGCATCCAGGCGTTTTTAGAAAAACGACCTGCCAATTTTTCCGGCACTTAGCGGTTTACTGGCAGCGGCGCGACGACGCCTAGTGATAGATGCCTGGGGCCAGACGCAGGGCGTTTGCGTAAGACGCTTGCGTAATTAGATTTAGCACTTCGCTTATTCTCGAGTACTGGGTACTCTAAATCGGCATTTTGTAATTGGAGGAGAGAACAATGGCACCTATACCAAAGGGCAGTACAGTGGCAGTAACCGGTGGCGCAGGTTTTATCGGCGGCTGGGTGGTCAAATTATTATTGGACAAAGGCTATCGCGTTCGCGCCTGTGTCAGAGATGTGAACGACGCAGCAAAAACCGACTTTCTGCGCAACATGCCCGGATACGCATCAGGACGACTGAAACTGTATTCCGCAGACCTTGATCAACCCGGCTGTTTTGATGAGGCTTTTGCCGGTTGCCAAGGGGTAGCCCACGTTTCCCACGTTAGCGATTATGAGGACCAAGATTACGTACGTGGCGTGTGCAAGCACGTTATTGATAGCATCAATAAATCTGGCACGGTCAATCGTGTCATCGTTACCTCAAGTATTGCCGCCATTATCTCTGAAGCAGATTTAAATGAGCTGCAACGCCGTCCTGTGTTTTACGAGGACCGCTATCCAGATGAGGAAAACCCCAAGCGAACTACCGCCAAGGGCCAAGGTTACTCCATGGGTAAAGTAGAGCTGGAGCGCATGTTTACCGACGCCGCTGATGCCAGCGGTGAATGGGATTGTATTCGGGTTTGTCCAGCCGACAATGTCGGCCCTATTTTGGCCGCCCATCAAAAAGACAAAGGCCCATGGCAGAACAATATTGAAATGATGCTGAAGGGTAAGTATTACCAAAACGGTGCTTACAGACCGTGGATGACAGTAGACGTGCGCGACGACGCCGAATGCCATATTCGCTTACTAGAAAACGTGGATGTTAAAAACGGCGACCGCTACATTGCCTGGTCAACTGACACCATTAACGTGGAGGATGTGTGCGCCTCAATTAACCGACTGCTGCCGGAACTGGGCCACGACACGCCCGAGGTTACCGATACCTTTCCAGAACATATACAGGCTAGAGAAGCAAAAATGCGCGCCATTTGGGCGGGCTGCGATCTGCGCAATGATCGGATTAAGGCGGTTACTGGCATTGAGTTCAGGTCACTGGATACCTCGATAAGAGATTGCGTGGAATCGCTTTTATCTGTTGCTGGTGTGCAGCCGCAGTTAAGAGAAGGTTTTAGCTTGCCGAAAAACCCTTGAACCACGGATTTGAGCCGCTTAACGCGGCTCGACTATTAGACTGAATTTATACGCTCGATTTATACGCTCGATTTATACGCTCGATTTATACACTAGGCATGAATAATGAAGTTAGAAGACAGTTGGATTAAGGCCCGAGAGGCTTGGGATTTTCGCGGCGAACAGCGCCCTGATTTTGCCATTGAGCCACGGGCTGATCAGGAGTCGGTGTGGGATTATCCGCGCCCGCCTGTCATTGTGGACGATAAGCGCGCCATTGAAGTGCGCAGTAGCAGCGGCACGCTTTTGTTAAAAACCAATGCGGCGCGGCGAGTTCTGGAAACTGCCAGTCCGCCCACATTTTATTTGCCCGCTGAAGACCTGTGCGTGGCCTTAGAGCCGGCCAGCGGCAGTTCTTTTTGCGAGTGGAAAGGGGCCGCTGAATACTTTCAATTTGAAGGTGAGGTCATTGCTTGGCGTTATCCAGAACCATTTGAAAGCTTTACCAGCGTTGCGGGTTGGATTTGTTTTTATCCAGCGCTGACTCAATGCTCGGTAGATGGTCAGGCGGTGCGCGCACAAGCTGGGGGCTTTTACGGTGGCTGGGTTACGGATGAAATTATTGGGCCTTATAAGGGCGAGCCGGGCACCAGCGGCTGGTAACCCCGAATAATTGGCTGTGAACAGAGTTTAGTGGGCTTACTAGCGCACTGAGCCTGTAAAATGGATTAGTACATAGATTGATAAGGATCGCTTGCCGCTTTTGTTGCGGTTTTTGTTGCCGTTTTAGCCCGCTCAATGCTGAGAATCGACTTTAGGCGTAAATACTCATCAAAACCACCGGTCACAAATTGCCGCATTTTGACAACTGTTTCCTAGGCGGCAAATCTCCGTCATATCGGACTATAAGCTCTTCGAGTGTATGTGGTCAGATATTGCCGATTAGCGGCTAATGGCTGAACTGCCGGCAGGCAGTTGCCGGAAAATACCCCTGTTTGGCGTTCCATTGAGCCCGCGCGGTGCCTCCGCGATCAGGGTGGATACGCATTGCCGTAACCTTCTGATGATTGGCGCAAAAGCGGCAATGCTTTGCGTTTTGTCGACCACAAAATCCTCGTCTACCACCTAGCTGCGGAAATTTGGCCATAACTTGCCGTATTTGAAGCAAAAATGCGGCTTAAAGCCTTGATTTACGTCAACTTTCGGCTAACAATTGCCGTATCCATAATTTTCGGTCAATGACAATGCCAGAAGGCGTAGGTTACAGCTCTAACAACGTTCAAACTCGTGCAACTCCTGCAGCCAGAGTGGAGCCTAAAACGAATGTCGACACTTCAACTGCGGTGCAAAATCGCGCTGAGTCTTTTAAAAATAAGGTAGATGTTGAGATAGGTGCGCGTCAGCAGGCTCCGGTAAATCCAGGTCGCAGCACTTATGAGCAAATTGGCCAGTCACAAATCAGGTCTGAAGCTCGAGTAACTGAGCAACGCGCAGTAGAGCAGCTACAACAACGGCAAGCACTTTCTACTCAGCGCGACAGCCAAGCCGTTAGATCAACTAGCGAGGCTCGTAGTGCTCAGAGAAGTGAAAGTCTGCCGGCAGCAACCCAAAGAGCATCTGAGCGGACTATAGAGCGTCCTACCAGCGACGCGCTTGCAGCCAGAGTGCAACAGCAATCCTTTACTAGCACAGAAAAGTCTCGTTACTAATTCCTAGGTCACGGATAAGAGACTTTTTAAGTCAGCATTAGTTAGAGACCGCATTGCCGTCTAATCAGCATAAAAAAACTTCAAGGCGAATATGTCTAACGTCATAGCACACCGTTGCCCGTCGTGTCACGGCGGCAGTATTAGTCCATTAGAGTCCCGCAAAAACGATCATGCTTTTGTTGCGTGTAATACATGCGACCTAATCTTTGTAGACCCCATGCCGTCAGACGATGCGCTGAGCGACTTTTACGACAATTATCATAAAAGTGCACAATATCTGTCGAAGCTAGATTCCAAAATACGCCGGGCAAAAAAACGCATACGCAGTGTGAACTGGTTGAAGAAGCCTGGCACGTTTATCGACGTTGGTTGCAATGTGGGTTTTGCTGTAGAAGCTGCGCGTTTATTAGGCTTTGACGCCAGTGGCATAGACATTGACGCTAATGCTATTGAGGTTGCTCAAGAGCAGTTTAGCCAAGCGAAATTTGCCGTGCAGTCGGTACAAGATTTGGCCGAGTCTGGCGAAAAATTTGATTTTATTTATTGTAGTGAAGTAATCGAACATCTACCCGAGCTAGATAGTTTTTTTGCGGCATTGGTGAAATGTCTAAGTGAAGGTGGCGTTTTGTATATTACTACGCCAGACAACGGCCATTTCAGCTTGCCTAACGACTTTTCTAAGCTTGTGGAATGGACCTCGGTACGTCCTCCAGAACATCTTATGTACTTCACAAAATCTTCAGTCGCGCCGCTGTTAAAACGACACGGTTTGCGCTCAGTAAAGATGCCTTTTAGCTTTAAGCCTACCTTAAAAATTATTGCCAAAGTAAAAGGCTAGCCGGCCCAACTAATGCTGCGGCGCTTAGCGTTTTTGCTTGTCTGCCCTAGCATCAGCCCGTGAATCTTCCTCATTAGTCATATTGCGTACGTCTTTAACTAAAAACACTAGTGCAGTTGGGATCACCACAAGAATAATGGTGGCCGTTAGCGTAGTTTGGTAGCCATATGCTTCATACATTAATCCAGCGGCAACCAGACCTAATGGCGCCAATGCAATTGAACCGATATGGTCATAAGCGCTCACTCTAGACATCATGGCCGGAGCAACTTTTATTTGCAGTGTTGTGTACCACAACACAGAAAATATTTGGTCGCAAAAGCCGACAAGGAATGCCGCTAGCACAATTACTTCAAGAGGCGAGCGCAACAACATAGCAAGGCTTACCAAGGGGAATGCAAATACCATCATTACGGCCAAGCGCATGGGGTAACGCGGGTTGATCTTTATAGCGAATAAACCGCCGGCTAATGTACCAACGCCAAAGCCAGAGACGATAAACCCCCAATCCGTAGGGCCAGCCATAAAGTCTCGGGTGAATGCTGGTCCTATAAGACCAAAAAATGCCTCAAGGGCAGCAACCACTAGAGAAAACTGTAAAACAATACCTGTCTCTTATACACATCTCCGAGCCCACGAGACGGACTCCTATCTCG
>CAJXUL010000135.1 GCA_913060615.1 uncultured Gammaproteobacteria bacterium
AAGTACTTTTTGCGAAGTACTTTTTGCGAAGTACTTTTTGCGAAGTACTTTTTGCAAAAAGAGCGCCACTCAAAACCATTCCACTCAAACCCCTAAGGCGCGTCCCCCGGGCGATATGCGCGCTGTAAGTTTTGCTGCAATGCAGCTTCACTGAACCAAGGGTCATGGAGTATCTCCCGCGCATAATCTTCGGCTTGGTCGGCATAGTGAGGCGAAGTTTCATCCAAAGTTGCGCTGCCAAATTGATGCACGCCTTCAACTGTTAGTGCGCCCGCTGAGTCCCACTCTACCAAATAGTACAGCCCGTCTCCGGCCACATTGGTCAAATAGCCCTCTTCATCTAAACCACGCCCGTAAATGGCGCGCAAAATATCCGGCCCACCGGCCACGGGTAGATTTAAGTCACCACGAACATGCCGGTTAACCTCTCCCCAAGGCGGATCCATACGCCCCACAGCCTTTTCTAACCGAGCTATGCAGTTATCCAATATTTCGCTGATCTCCACCTTACCGTCCTCTTGACGATTTTTCTTCGGTTGCGCCGCCAAGAATACGCAAGTACCCATAGCGGTACTGGTATTTTCTAAGTCAGTGCCTAGGTCCCAAGCAGCCAAAGTTTTCTGCGCCTGCTGACGCTTCGAATCAGTAAATTCAACGCCAGCAATTTGCCCTAAGTACGCCACGTAGTCGGTATTGGGCGAGTAGAACTTGTCATGCTTAATTGCAGCAAATTCTTCCTTACTGATCATTGGACCAAGGGACTGAAAAAGCTCCAAGCCACGCACCGCTCGGTTAGTCATATCCATTTGAAAACCGTGGCCCGGAGCGTAGTCTTCAATTTTTAAGTTATCGGCCTGCGCAGTGACATTAAAGGGTGTTTGATTAGCGCTATGCACATAACCAGAAACTGGGTTAATGACTTGAGGTAAACGCGCGAAGGGCAAATTTTCTTTCCAAATTAGTGCCGAGTCATCACCGGGCAGATACAACGACCAGTCGTAACGCTGATCGCGCTTGGGTGTTAGGGAATTATGCAAAAACATAATGTTCCCCTCTTTATCTGCATAGACAAAATTGAAGCTCGCAAAGGTCTGCATCGACATTGCCTCACGCCACTGTTCAAAATTGGTGGCAAGGTTCATGCGGTACCACTGCTCAACCTGCCTAAGCTCGCCCATTCCTGCATAACGCACCGCATAAGTGCCGTGGTCTGTACGCAAAGCAGGGCCATGTTTAGAGGCTAGCACTTCCTGAGTAACCGTCCATGGGAAAAAGCCCCACAAGCGAATTTCAATATCCACTTCGCTCACAGACAAATCTCGCCATTGGCCGTCTAATCGATATTGATTTGGATTATTAGGATTGATCTCCAAGACAAAAATATCCACTAAATCTGGGTTATTCACTGTTGCGCCCCAAGCTAAGTTCTCGGTAAAGCCAACACTCACCATGGGCGTTCCAGGAAATAGCCCGCCCATCACATTTAAGCCTTCGGCACTTTTCAGGTGCGCCTCATACCAAGCAACCGGCCCCGTGGTAGGTTGATGAGAATTAATAGCCAAGCGAGTTGCCCCCTCAGCAGAGGTCTTTGGCGCAATGGCAAATGCGTTAGAACCGATAGGCACACCACCTATAGAAATCTCAGTTGGTGCATGCTGCAAGATGGCAGGCGGCTCGAATAGCGGCTCAGCTTCGTCACTGCGATCCAGCAGCGTCTCTATCGTAGCAGGTCGAATAATTTCGCTCACAGCCTTTTGCCGAGTGGGCTTGGTCAACTCTTTGATGTTGCCCTCAAAACCATAGAAGAGCAGGTGTCGGAGCATAAACCCAGCAACAACATCTTTGCCTGATACAGGCAAAATGCGTTCATCTACGTGATCGGGGTGTGTGGCTGCATAATAGTTAATGCCATCAGCGTAGGCTTCAATATAGGCTCTTACATCGGGGCTTATGTCCCACTTATAATTAGCGTCAAGCGTTTCCCAAAGCCCCAACCATTTCACCAAATAATCTGTGATTGCGCCGTCCTGGCCAGTATATAAAGCGCTATTGCCACGATAGAAAGGCATTGAGTCTTCTATCAACTGCCAGTTATCTTCGGCCTGGGCATAAGCAAAACCAAAAGCAACGTCAGGATTAGTGGTGCCCAATATATGCGGCACACCGCGTGTATCTCGACGAATTGTCACCTCATACTGACCCGCTAGGTGTAAATAATCATCAGCCACAAAAGTGGTCACTTGCCAGCCATAACCAATCCAAGCGACCAACATAACTAGAACCGCCGCAAATCCACGAAAAACCAATGATTTAGTCACCAAAACCTCCGACGGGTAATTGTTCAAAAACAATATTGTTGTTACTGCTAGTTGTTTGTCTTTACTATATTGAGGCAGGCCCAATACTGAAGAGCCTGCCACAAGGATCGAGGTGTTGGAAGTCCGGCAACATTGCACACCTTGCCCCTAATGCCCTAATGCCCTTTATTTGCACCAACTTACCTTGACTTCTTTAGCGCTAGGCCTCACTCTCCGCGCCGCGTGAGCTTGATCACGCATCCCTCTCCAGCACAATGCTGGTTAGCGAACATCAACAAGCCGACCCCACCTAGATGCCTGCAATCGAAATCCTTCGACCTCGGCACGTGAGCGTGTTTGCTTACCAGGAAAAAAATATGACTAATGGAGTTTTTGCAGACCTTGGCCTGCACGATAGCTTTTGCCAAACCGTAACTAATTTAGGTTTCACCGAGCCCAGCGATATTCAAAAAGCCGCAATACCTGACGTTCTTGCCGGCAAAGACCTCTTAGGTATTGCTCAGACTGGCACAGGTAAGACCGCAGCATTTGGATTACCCCTACTACAAAATTTAGTTAATGACGCAGCAGTAGATACGAGCAAAATGCGCGCTACACCTCGCCACCCGCGCGCACTTATTCTAGCGCCTACTAGAGAGCTGGCCATTCAGATACACGAAGAGTTGGGCAAGCTTGCTGGCGTTTCAAAAATGAATTTTGCCTGCGTTATTGGCGGTGTTAACCAGAACCCACAAGTAAAGAAGCTACGTATGGGCGTAGATATACTGGTTGCTGCACCAGGACGCCTTTTAGACCTAATGAATCAAGGCCACGTCAATTTAAGTGAGACCAAATTCTTGGTCCTAGACGAATGTGATCGCCTCCTAGATATGGGCTTTATCCCAGATGTGCGAAAAATTGTCGGCGCAATGCCCAAGCAACGACAGACCTTATTATTCTCAGCCACCATGCCCACAGAAATCGGCAGACTGGCGAAAGAGATTTTGCACGAGCCATTAAAGGTAGATGTTTCTCCAAAAGAAGTCACAGTAGCTAAGATTGATCAGCGCGCTGTCATGGTCAGTACACCTAATAAGCGGGTTGTACTAGAGCACCTGCTACGCGACAAAGATTTAGTAAGGGCCATTGTTTTTACGCGCACAAAGCACGGCGCCAACAAAGTAGCGAAACAGCTAAATGGCGCAGGTTTTGTTGCTGAGGTAATTCATGGCAATAAGACTCAAGCCGCACGACAGCGGGCGCTAGAAAATTTCAAAAAGGGTAACTCGTGGATTTTGGTTGCCACAGATATTGCAGCCCGCGGCATTGATGTCAGCGATGTATCTCATGTATTTAACTATGAACTACCCCACGAGCCAGAGAGTTATGTTCACCGCATCGGCCGAACGGCTCGCGCGGGAGCGACAGGTATTGCCTGGGCTTTGGTCGACGCTAGCGAGGTCAGTCGACTACGCGCGGTTGAACGCCTAACGAAACGCAAAGTTGATGTGGTTAAACTAGATATAGAATTACCCACCAAGCAGTCTCAGCCCGCTGAAGAAGAGGATAGAGGGGAACGACGCCAGAGTCAGCAACGCAGCCGCAGACCGGGTCAGGGTCAGGGTCAGGGTCAGGGTCAGGGAAACAGCCAGGGCCAAGGTAACGCACAACGCAACAAACGCAGAAGTAGTGGCAAGCCGGGGCAAGGCGACAATTCCTCAGCGAATAAAGATGGCAACCGCAAGACTGGTGACGCGCAAGCTCAACGTTCAGGCAATAGCACAAATAGTCGCAGCGGAAATAGCAGCAACGGCAACACGCTGAACAGCACAAACGAAAACGTTAACCCATACGGGCGAGTTGGACCGCGAGCAGGATCAAGTAGCGACGGCGGAAGTGGTGGTGGTGGAACGCCCAGAAGACGCCGACCCACTCAATCTCGCTAAAGTCTACAGCTAACCTTATATAGCTAGGCTTGGGTTGTTACGGCACTTCAGCCGCCGTATGTCAGCCACAGCACGTCAACCTAAACCCGGTCTCACTTAGAGACCGGCACTCACTTGGCACTCACTTGGCACTGTGTGGCCCTAGCCCACACCACGAGCACGATACTGCCGGCCCTTAATCTTGGCGCCATTGAGCAAGTTCAGAGCTGCAGGCGTGGCATCACGACGAATGGCTACATAGGTCACGTTATCCATCAAATCGATTTTTCCAACAGCGTCACCCGGCACAGTTTTATCAGCTGTAAGTGCGCCCAAAATATCTCCGGGACGCAACTTACTGCGCCGACCACCATTAATCTCAACGGTATAGACTCCTGGCCGTCGCAGACCTTCGCCCTCCTCATCAGCGTCCAATACATCTGGCAAGTCGGCTGGCACCTCCCATAACTGCATGGCTTTGCCCTCAGAAAATTCTTCTACTGCACTGAGGCGAGACATCTCACTATCGGCGACTAAACTAATGGCAACACCACGCTTACCGGCTCTTGCTGTGCGTCCAATTCGATGCACGTAGACTTCAGCATGTGTAGGTAGCTCGAAATTAAATACGCCGTCAACGTTATCAATGTCCAACCCGCGAGCGGCAACGTCAGTGGCGACCAAAACGTTGGCGCTACCGTTGGCAAAACGCACCAAAGTTTGGTTGCGCTCAACCTGCTCCAAGTCTCCATGCAGAGCTACCGCGTCCAAACCTGCAGCGGTCAATGTTTCGCAAACTTTGGCGCAGTCGATTTTGGTATTACAAAACACCAAGTTGAGCGCCCCGCCCCAAACACGCATAGCAGCGAGCAAGGGCTTAACACGATCATACCTGTCCACTGGCAACCAATATTCGCTAATAACCGGCTTGTTATCGCTTTGGGTCACGTTGATATGAATTGTGTCCTTACCCATGACCCGGCGAATAGATTTCACCCCATCTGGATAGGTTGCAGAGAAAAGCAAATTCTGTCGCGTTGGTGGGATATAACTGAGAATTTCTTGAATCTCGTCTTCAAACCCCATATCCAACATTCGATCCGCTTCGTCTAGCACTAAGGTCTCAATGCTCAGGAGATGCAGGGTCTGCTTATTCAGGTGTTTTAGCACTCGTCCAGGCGTACCCACTATAATATGCGCGCTGCGAGATAATGAACCAATCTGCGGACCCAGTGGTACCCCTCCACATAAGGTGAGTACTTTGGTATTGCTGATTTTCGCCGCCAAGCTGCGCATCGTCTGCGCCACTTGCTCGGCAAGTTCTCGAGTTGGACATAATATCAATGCCTGCACGTGAAAGGCTTTGGTATCTATCTTTTGCAGACAACCCAAGCCAAAAGCCGCAGTTTTGCCACTGCCAGTACTGGCTTGAGCAACCACATCTCGCCCTTCGAGTATTTTCGGCAGCGCAGCCGCTTGCACCGCTGTCATGGTGTTGAATTTAATGACTTCTAACTGAGTTTGTAACTCAGCGCGAAGAGGTAGGCCGGTAAATTTGTCCGGCAACATATATTGGTTTTCTGTCATCGCAGAAGTATAGGCCGTAGTGACCTAATTCCCAGTGTTTTAAACAATTACTTAGGAATGAGTGTGCTCCAGCAAAAATTTTTCCGCGGCAGGAAAAATAATATCTCTGCGCGCCTCACTCAATCGATCCAAGGCCCTGGGCATCAGCGCCAAACGCGGGTTTTGCGCAAAAAACGCCCTATTTTTTTCAATGAATCGCCAATACAGGCCGTCGACCACATCGCACCACGGCCCCTTGGGGTAATTACTCATCTTAAGCAAATAGTTAGAGCCGCAAATATAGGGTTTCGTAGCAAATATGCCGCCGTCACTAAAAATACCCATGCCATAAACATTAGGCCCCATCACCCAAGATGCAGAATCTACATACATTTCCATAAACCAGCGGTGAGCGGCCTTAGGTTCTATCTCGCACAACGTCATAAGATTAGCCACAACCATAAGGCGCGGGATATGGTGGCACCACCCCTTACGTTGGGTGATCTCAATGGTGTCATCAAGCGGCGCTATGCCGGTGCCGCCAAGGTACCAATGCTCGGTTAACTGCCGGTGATGGGACCAATAATTTGTACTGGCTTGCTGGGCACTAAAATTTTGATAGATGCCGCGGACAAATTCTCGCCAACCCATTATCTGTCGAACAAAGCCTTCCAAGCTTTGCAAAGGTATATCACGTGTCTGCGCTACGGCAATCACCCGCTCTAGCACCTCATTGGGTACCAGCAGTCCAATATTCATCATTGGGCTAAGGACACTATGAAAGACCGTTTCTGAGCGCGTACTCATAGCATCTTCATAAGGACCAAAACCCTCTAACCGATGCTCAATGAAATCGTCAAGCCAATTCAAGGCACCCGCTCTGGTCGAAGGCCAGGAAAATTCTTCAGCCTTGCCAGGGTGACCGGCAAAACGCTCTGCCACTAAAGTTATGACTGACGCCAGATGGATATTTTGCGCAATTTCAGGCAACTCAGGGGGGTGCACGTCTTTGGGCAGTTTTTTGCGATTATCTGCATCAAAACTCCACTGCTCACCGACGGGTTTGCCATCTGAAGTCAGCAAAATATTCAGGCGGGTGCGTTCCGCTTTGTAAAAAGCAGCCATCTGAGGCTTTTTCCGGCTCTGCACAAATGCTTCAAAGCGCGGCCTGTCGCATAGAAACATGGGGGAGCGAATTTCTTCGCAAACGACAGATGCATTTTGCACAGCACGAGCAAGGTTAGCTTGGGCAGCTTTTCCTTCCACCTCAAAGTGCACAAGCGACGAATAATTATGAGTTTGCAAACAATCCACCAATGCCTCGTTGATAGAAAGCTCAGATTCTTCCTCCAGCTTGGTGTAATGCACTACTAGCCCGGCGGCCCGCAGCTCATCGGCATAAGCGCGCATAGCGGCTAAAACGAGAACTACTTTTTGTTGGTGGTAACGAAAGTGGCTACAAAGGTAATGGTCTTCCGCCATAAAAACTGCGGCAGGATCTAACGCAAGTACTTGGTCTATAGGAAAAAGTTGATTACCTAATATAATTAACAAAACATTCTGAGGTTTCTTGGCCATACTGACTTCCATAATAAATCCCGAGCATATTGGCTAATACTCCAGCAAATTGACTACACATTGCTTAAAATGATGGGTGCAATTAGGCTAAAAACCCACATTCTCCCCCGTGTAATACCACCCCAATTGTAAACAATAAGTTTACAGGCTTCTTGATTACCTATTTTATAAAGATACTTGATACTGGGTGAAGAGATGGTGAAGTAGGCAGAGGCCTATATTAACAATTGCCAAGGATTCAACGCCTTAGGAATGACATCCGCCCACTTTTTGTTCCGAGAACTCTACTTCAAGGGCTTGGGCTGAAGTGCTTTGATTTAAGAATTGAACCACTTCACGAAACTCTATTACTTTCGCTACCCAAACCAGCGCGCTACGCCACTCCATAAACTCGGGAAAGCAATTTTTGCATCAACAAGACCTTGAGCGTAGATTTCGTCTATGCTCGCTCTGTCAATCGCCAACGTACTTCTGTACTGCAAAAGCACAGCTCTGAGAATGCTATGCTCAGTGATCCAAGGCTGACCATAAATAAAAACTTTATCGCTGACGCCTGGACGCGCCAAGCCAAAAAAAACTAAAGGCATGTGAGCACACATGACGAATGATCGCCACTGAAATCCAGACCCAATAGTCAGTAGTCCATCGGCAATTGAGATCTGCTGATCTTCAAACAAAATGTCCTGAAAGACTTCATGTCTAATAGAATAGCTCGCCATCACCTCATAGCCAAATGAGCTGGACTTGCGAAGCTTTAGCGACAGGCTTGTGGAGTTCAAACTCACTTTTTATACTTTTGATTGACGAGGGGTACTGTCTCTTATACAC
>CAJXUL010000136.1 GCA_913060615.1 uncultured Gammaproteobacteria bacterium
ATCAGACGCTATCCAATCATTTTCTTCTAACCCAACGATACCATCTGCATTTTCGTCCCAAAACTTTGCGCCTGAGCTACTCAAACCAAGAGCGCCGGCATTCTGGCTGCCGTTGATACTTGTTGCCGTAAGAGCGAACTCTGACTGTGTGCCTCGAATAGAAAGCTGATAGTGGCCCTGGATGTGGCTGACAGGTTGGCAAATATCCTTGGCAATTGGGCCGGCGTTGGCATTGCCAAAACCATCATCATTTGTGTCGGCGAAGCCCAAATAGGACATAGCGCTACCCGCCCTACTTCGCAAAGACTGCGCACAGGCGGTTAAATCAGTCTGAGCAGTTACGCGATAGCTTTGCTGCACATAGACTTGATAATTTGGTACGACAATAAGCGACAAAATCGCTGCAATTGCTAAAGCGACCAACAGCTCTATCAAGGTAAAACCGTAATGCCTTAGCACCACGCGCCCACTTGTCATTACAACTTTGCACCTGCACCAATCGATAGCTCGATCACGGCCGCACACACAGAGAAAAACCTGCTCGTATATAGCGAACAACAATTGGCGGTCTGGTGTTTGGTTTTGCATAACCATAGATATAGCGGCCTAAAGGGTACGCTTCAAAGGCCAAACGCTGATAAGTGGGTAGGCAAATACCTCGTCATGAAGAAAGGCAAAACGGCAAAACGACTTAATCCACGCAGGCTTAAACCAGCAGAAGGACTCTGCCGATTCTCGTTGCTCTACAGGCCTGGACTGGCTATAAATTACTGATGAACCTTAGTAGTATGCCCTCCTGATCAAGACAACTCTGTAGAAGCAGTTTTTAAAAAGAGACCTTATCCGCTGGCTTTTGCCGCATCGGCTTGAGTATCTATTACGCTATTTGCGGCGCTACCTTTTGCGGTAACTAGGGCAAAAACCAAACCGCCCACAGCCCCGGCTGCTACTTGCGAGAGCAACCCTCCAGCACTTCTGGTTACCGCTATTGGGTTAGTACCCATCATCAACCCAAGGCTCACAATCACAGCATAAATAGCCATGGTGCCTGCCAACACATAACCTACGGTGCGCAGATGTGGCACTCGGCGAATAATCAGCGCGCCAGTTAGAAACGCCAACAGCAACGCGACAATTACAATAGGCAAAAACAAGTCCAACATACCCACCAAATCATGCTGCAATGTTTGCACGCGCATTGCGAAATCTACCGCTATGCCCATATCTACAAGATTCAGTAAGTTAATTTGCGAATAGCCAATCACCGCAACAATGTAGGTCGCAACTACTGCCGCCAAAAATCCGTATATCCGTAATAACAAAACTCTACTCCCATAATAAAATTCAGACGCAAAAGCGGCATCAAATGATCGACCGTTCCCGCAATTCGTTGTGGCACAATACCACTGTTAAGCATTTGACCAAACCCAATGAACAAGGAACGCAAATGAAAAAAGCGCAAGAACTGTTTAAACAAATATCTTTCGATACGCGAGTCGTTGGCACTCGCCTCGTTAAGTCATTTGCCTTGACCTTGAGCGTTTTATTCGCAGTACCGAGCAATGCTGCCGAGCAAACTTATCAACTGGAGACCCTAGCCGAGGGCCTGAACTTTCCCTGGAGCGTTGATTTTTTACCCAACGGAGATTTATTGGTCGCGGAACTAGAAGGTACGCTCAAGCGAATTGGTAAAGACGGCAGTTCAAGCAACCCTATTAGCGGTGTGCCAACAGTGTATCGTGCCAGCCAAGGCGGGCTTTTCGACGTACTCTTAGATAAAGACTTCACCACAAACAACACGCTGTACCTTTCCTACGCTGAAGGCGATAGCGAAGAAAATGGCACTACGGTTGCTCGCGCAACGCTAACGGGCGATGCCCTAACTAACGTAGAAGTCATATTTACCGCTAATCCACGCAAGTACGCGCCCCTGCACTATGGTGGCCGCATGGCGTTCACCAGCGATGACATGTTGCTAATTACTACAGGTGACGGCTTCGACTTCAGAGAACACGCTCAAGACCTCAATTCGCACTTAGGTAAAACCATTCGCATTAATAAAGATGGCCGCCCTGCCCAGGGCAACCCGTTCCTACAAGCGCCCAAGGTTTGGACTTATGGTCACCGCAACCCTCAGGGCTTGGCTATTGCCTTAGATGGCACCGTATACCTGAACGAACATGGACCAAAGGGCGGTGACGAAATAAATATCATCGCTAAGGGGAATAACTATGGTTGGCCGGCAATCACTTACGGTAAGGACTACAACGGTGCCTACGTTTCGCCGCTCACGGAGTACCCGGGTATGCAACAACCCGAGCATGTTTGGTCCCCTTCTATCGGACCTTCAGGCATGGCATTTTATGAAGGCGACAAGTTTCCCGAATGGAAAAACAGCCTATTTGTAGGCGCATTGGTGAATATGGAAGTACGCCGCTTAACCATAGAAAATCAGCAAGTGACAGCAGAAGAAACTGTGTTTCCAGAACTAGATGCACGCATACGCGACATTCGCGTGGGACCAGACGGGTTGCTGTATATCATTACCGACGGTGATAAGGGTGCAGTAATCAGAGTCAATCCAGAGTTAAACTAGCCAACCAAAACCAAAGGCCAGGCAGTTGATGTCTGGCTTAAGCTTGGACTTAGTCTTGGACTTGGACTTGGACTTGGACTTATTCTTATACTTATAATTGGACCTTCCACTCTGCATCGCGCCTTCGCTTAGATCCTTCGCTTCGCCCCCTTTGCTTAGACCCCTTGCTTAAAACGCTTTGCGCCTTCTCCTAAGACTTAAAAATCTCTTCATCCGTTGTCAGCGCATCCAAATCTATTCCCTTACTGGCAAGGTAGCGCTTGCGTAGGGGGTAGTAGGCAACAGCAATGGCTATCCATAGCATCAGTACAACGATGACTGTGGCGGATAAATCTTGAGCTAGGAAGTACACCCCAACCACGCTGGCGAATTCAGAAAACAAAAACAGCGCCCACATCCAACCTTGGCCAAGCTGAAGTACAGACTGCTTGTAGGCTTCGGGATATTTCTTAGGAATTTGCGTGACTACCCAGAATACTATAAACGCTGGAAAACTCGCCGAAATGGTAGCCGCTCTGGCGATGTTGCCGATATCTAGGCCAAAAATCAGCGGCATTGCGCCAACCGCCAACATGCCGAGAATGATCACATACGGTGCCCCATAGCGATTCAGCTCCCCTACCCACTCTGGTAGCAACTTGTCCCAGCTGGCGACCATAAAAGATCTCGGCAATTGAATGAACTGTGAGTTCAAAGTTGTGCAAATAGCCAGCCCAGCACCGGCAATGAGAAAGTAAGTCAATGCCCAGCCCGGTAAAAACGCACGGCCAGCAACTGTCAGCGGCTGGTTAATCATTTCCTGCCAAGGAATAACACCCACACTGGCCAGGGCAACAAACCCGTAAACCACAACAACCGCGAGCGTCGCGGAAATCATTACCACTACAACCGTACGCCGAGGGTTAATCATCTCCCCGCTCAGACCCACCACAAGGTAAGCGCCGCCTGTAGCGAACTTGAGCAAGAAAACCGCGGTAATAAATCCAACAATACCCTTGGGGAACATCGGTTCCAGCAAAGCAGTGTCTAACTGAGGGATAGCGAACCCTGCGTAGAGCGCCAAAGCAGACATAAGAAGGAGTACCAAGAACATCTGAACTTTAGAGGCCATTTGCAGCCCAAACAGATTTGCACAGCCTAGTACCACAATGATCAACAAACCCCATTGGTTAACCGACAACACTGGGAGTAAGGGATTTAAATACAGACCAAAAGAACTGCCGTAGAGACTCAAAGAAATAGTCGCTAGGAGAATAAGCAGAAGCACAATAGAACCCAGCCAACCGCCGCCGATCCTAGAAGACCATGTGTAATAAGCGCCGGTAGCAGGCAAAGAGGTACCAGCGATCATGATGGGTATGGCAACAATCAGTACAAGAATACCAGCAAAGAAATAGGCAAGGATCACAGAGGGGCCGGTCATACCAATGGCGATGCCGGTAAGGGCTACAACCCCAGCGCCGATAATCTGACCGACAGCAATAAAGAACACATCCCAAAAACCGAGTACTCGGCGAAGTTTATTCGTCTGCAAAGTTTGCCTCACTGAAATATGTAAATCACGCGGCCAAACACATTATGGTCAACATTAGACGCTCATCGCTCTCACGTGGCCTCCATCCTAGCGGAAAAATTACCCGCCTGAACATCCCGAAATTTTGGGCGCAACGATGCTATAAAACTACAGCACTGGTTATCGAGTAAATAACTACTGTCACCTTCTCCGAAAAACTTTACGAAGCCTCAAACAGCCTAATAAAAAACTTAGGCGTTATACGTGAAAAAGAGCACTGCGGAATCATGAATACAAAATCCGTTGTTCAAGCTTACAAATTGTTTATCCAACAGGTGGAGGGTATTCGGAATTTTAAGGGCTCTCTGCCCACCTTTGTAAAAAACGTGCACAAGGCTGGCGATTCTGGGTTGACGATGAGTTGTTCATCATTGCTTCAATTGCGCTTCGCTCTGTAGCCGAAATCACTTTATCATCGCGGAAGTAGTGAAATATGTAATATGAATAAAATTTATTATCGCAGCGAATCTTCGGTTGCGTTTTGACGTATTCAGCAAGGCGTTCAGAAATTTCTGAAGTGCGGGGAATCTCTCGTTTAAAACTCTTATTGAGTAGATAGTAGTTAAAATGCCCGTATGTATTTAGCGGGTCAAGATCGAATGGCTCCTGCCCCAAAATTGCTAAAAAATTCTGCAACCCTTCAGCTACCTGTTGGTCATTATCTGAAGTAAAAATTGAGATTAAAGTATCGGCAAGTTCTAATCTTTCCGAGATTTGAGGCAAACTCGCCTCAATATCGGCCAAACGCAACGTCCACAATTTAGCACCCTCTTGAGGGCTTTCTTGCGTTGTATCTGCTTGATTCGTATTTAGAGTCCTAGCCCAGGACCAGGTAGTCATATTGGCATGCGGGGCTGGCCACATATCTTTAAAGCCTCGATTTACCGCGTATGGCATATATTTTATTGTTGAAGATGCATAACAATGACTAATAGATTTTTCACTGATATTGGCTTCCGTGAAATCAAGCAAACGCTCTGCCCACCCATCACTTGGCAAATCGTTTTGAACTGATAGACAAAGTTGTTTGACCTGAGCAAGTGCGGGCTGAAACTTTACCAAATCCTCAGCACGACAAGTTGGTAATGCCGAAATCTGCCATAGGGCAGCTCTACAGCCATCAATCACAGGAACGCCCTGAACCGAAAGGGAATTTAATATCTCGAAATTTGGGTAATCTGTGCCCACCTTTTCAAACTGAAAGCCCCCACGGCTAGCTTGATCTTGCTCGCCACTCTTGATGGAAACCGCACTAAGATCAATAGATACACTTGCACCTGGAGGAAACCAATAGACTTGTGTAACGGTAGTTCTAGCATTTAGCGGGTGTTTTTTGTTGTTATAGGTATAGACGTATACGGCATGTTCACCAGCAGACACCGCAGTATCAAGCTCGCAACTATCATTCAAACTTTCGCTGGAACAGCGCCGTACTTCAGAATTATCAATTGTGACACTAAACTGGGAAATTCCATGGTCCCACATTTTCTGAGGGTCGCCCTTAATGACAAATCGAGCCTCTGCAGTTTTTTCTGGTGGGGGCTCGGCAAAGCTCTTCAACAACGCTTGAAGTTCAGGCGCAATTTTAGGTCGGTTAAGGCGTTCCCACTCCGCTTTGTACTCCTTTTCAGGATACTCTTGCATGACAAAAGCTGAACAAGACCCCCCAAAGCAGTCCACACTCTTGCGTACTTCTGTACGACCAATGATGCGAACCTTAGGGCAAGAGTTGATGATTTTTGTATCTACTTTTGTATCGGTTAACGTTTCTTCAATAACCGTCCGTGCTTCAATTTGTTCACCAAAGAGGTAGCACATTTTTTGCAAACATGCTCCTCGAGCTGATTGAAGTGTCGTTTCCTCGTTATCGCCTTCAGCATCACAGTAAAAGAGATACTTACCATCTAACAATTGATCTGTTTTAAACCAGCGGGGATTATTTTCGTCGTCCTCAGCTTGCAATGTTAGGGAACTCATAGACGCCGCAGTCACCGTCAGCCACAACAATAGTCGATAACCCATATCAGCTCTTCAGGTATTTAACGCGGAATTAGCCCTGCGCGGCACCACAAAAATCGCCTAAACGTCAGCCCACTCCTGAACAACTAGCACTTCCATTTGCGCTTTGAAACGAGAGGGTGTATTCGAGTTCTTGACTGCCTTCTTCACCTCATTTTTCAAATCTTTTTCCGCAACTTCAATCAAGCTAAAAACTTTAAGTAAGCCACGTTCAGAGTCATCGTTATTAGTTTCAATAACTCGCTCCCAATAGCGTTTGGTAACAAGGATGCTATTGAGACTTAGGCGACTACTTTCCTGTATGAAACTTGAAACATCGATATCTTCTAACTCTAAACCACTTTCTGAAATAGAAACTATGCGCGTTAGATTCGTTTCCACCAGCGCGGCATATTCTGCTTTTGCTTGTGCATCTGATGCGCGGTAAGCCCGCCTTGCACGGGATTTTATAGGCACCTCGGAATAGCCGACAAAAATATATTTACCGTCTCTTAAAGTGACTGGATCTGTTTCTGATACCCAAGCCGGACGCCCTTCACCATTTGTAGAACTACCCACTGCTTTTTCCGATATTGGGTAGATATCTTCTGCATTAGCGAAATTTGAAAACGCCAACAACGCTACCGCGACAAACATAAAACCAGATATATTTTTCATACAATCACTCTCTCATTTGAAGAATTATTTTTTAAAAAACGACCACCTAGATCAACATTCATTGAACATATGGTGCGTATCGAGCGACGCTCTTAAGGTATGCCGTTTTAGTGTTCGCATGCTCCTTGAACTTTCCATAAAGGTTTCGTTCTTCTAATCCAATTAGGTTCAAATCGATTTGATTGAACAAATATTGATTGGCTGCGATCATCCAGTCGGCACTGCCTTCTGGTAGAGTCAAACCGCGTTTCAGATGGGGATTAGCTTCCACAGCTCGACTCAGTTCACTTAACAATAAACCAAGCATAATGTGCGTACGACCGTGGTTATCACAAAGTGCCAGCGCAGCCCTATAGCTACTTTCGCTCTCTCCGGCCAACTGATACACCGCCCCCACAGAAGCACCTGCTTCACTGAGTTTGTATATGCCCGGCCTTGCAACTTTGTAGACTCTAAGCCCATAATTATAGAGAACATTGCAGTCACTCGGGCTGTCTAACACATCTGCCCTACCTTCTATAAGAGAAGGCACTAGACTTGGGGAAGCTCCATACGCACTAACCATAGTACTTCCCTTGCTCTGCAAGCCCTGCTCTGACATTGGCGTAAAATCAGATGCAAATGCAGAACAAGCGAACCAAGGTATAAACGCGATAATAAATTTGAATCTCAACATTGCGGCTGCCCAAAAAATAGTCAATAGAGATTTGATAAGTACCATATGAAAAAAATCGAAGCATAGTTGGCTCGGATAAACGGGGGCATATTCGGGACGAACTCATAAACCAAACAAATAGAATCAAGGTTATGGGCATTTTGGTAACAAACAGTGGGTGTCGTAGGGAACAACCTGAAAAATATTCGGAAAGCCGCCAGCCATTTTAAATTGCGAAACCGCGTACTTCATCGCAAAGAAAATCTATGCTTTATCGCGGTCAAACAATTTGGTATTTCCACCGCCTCTAGCGGTTTTGGTGAAATCCCAAATCCACAAACGATTTCTCAGTGACATCACCTCAAATCCGCCCCAAAGAAAACTCACCAAGCAGAATATTACTAAATCTTCCAGCCTTAGAACTAGTCATACGCGCCGGCAGATACCTGCGAAAAAGTCGACTTTCGATAAACATTGCAAAAAGCAGCGTTAATAAATCTACCTTAAGACTTATTAGAGTCGGCTAAAACTTGCTAATAGTATGCATCTAAAGAGCAACCAAGAATTCACAATTCAAAAGACATTCTGTCCAAAACAATATTCCTACCTATTTTGGCTTGTCATTTCGATTTTACTACTGTCTCTTATACACATCTGACGCTGCCGACGAATAGAGAGGTGTAGA
>CAJXUL010000137.1 GCA_913060615.1 uncultured Gammaproteobacteria bacterium
ATCTACACCTCTCTATTCGTCGGCAGCGTCAGATGTGTATAAGAGACAGGCGTTAACCAAGTGGCGGATGAATTGGCGGCCTTTCAGGTGGCTGGGTTCACTGATGTCATTATTCGCAATATGTCGTCTAATCAGTCTGAAGCACTTGCCAGTATTGAGCGTATTGCCGAAGTTAAAGCCCAGCTAGAAGGCTCTGTTTAGCGACAATAAGCCCTTCTTTTTTTGTGCAAAAGCTTTTGTAAAAGTTAGGCAAAAGTTGCGTCAAAGCTGTACAAAAAATAACGACAAAAAAGCCTGAAAAAACTATTTACATCTTCTTTTAACGGCAGATAATCCAGCTTAATGACTTTGTGTTTGGCAGGGTGTCTTTACCCGCAAACGACGGTGTTTTTGGTTGCTGGCTAGGGTGTTTTTTTAATGGAGACACCTGCCCATAAGCCGAAAACTTTTCTACAGACAAGTAACTTAACCGCAAACGAAAGATAGAAATTATCTGTTTCGTGTTGGGAGAACCTTATATGAAGAGCCCGGACGAGGATGAAGCTCGAGGCATCGAAGACGATGCGTTTGATGAAATTTTGATCGAAGAGAGCGCAGATTGGGAAGCTTCCGATTGGGATGATGATAAAGATGATCGGCTCACCTGTTCTGAGAAGACCAAAATGACCCGTCAGGCCATAGAAGATTGGCATGAGCAACGCAGAATTGAGCGCGAGCTAGATGCGCTGTTAAATGATTAGTTTTAGGCACTGCGCCGTAATGACTCTAATTCCAAAGCGATAGCTTATATAAAACAGCTGGCGTAAACGGTGCGATATGAGTGTTGGATGTTTTCGCCAGTACTCATAAAGGGCGTCAGGCGAAATGTGGCTGGCGGAGTGATGGCGTTAGTGATCAAGTAAAAATGGAAATTCTTCGATCGCGGCGATAACAAATTTATTGTCGCCGTTACTGCCGCGATTAGCCGATTAAAATCTGCGCTCGTTAGTTCAATCGCTCAACGCGGATTTGGATGGCGGGGTGATCCCAGCGATGAATAGAAGAAAGTGCTGATGTGGTGAGGCCGTCAGTAGCTGTGACTACGCCTGCGTGTACGAAAACGCTGTCTCTGACATCATCGCGGGCGGCGTTGAAGCCTTCTTGAGCGCCGCCAGCTGCCGCAGGGCCGGGCATGGTAGCGGCAGTTTCAGTATTTGCCTCTGTGCCAGTATCATAACTCAGCGCATTGACGCGCATGGATTCATTAGGGTTCAGAGCCGATATATCAATTCGGTTAAGCGCCGCGATAGCGTCATTTGTATTCACGAGCATTGATACTAAAGACAGTGACAGAATTGCGGTTTGGGATTCAGTCACTTCAACCTCTATACTTTCAGATTCCCCCGGTCCTATATCGCCTGTTCCAGAGGCCGCATTAAAGACACCTGCCATGTTTTCAGCCGCAGCAAGTAAAGCGCTATTGTCACCACTCTCAGCAAGCATCTCGAGTTCTGTAGAAGCTGGGTCGCCAAGGTTAAAGGTGCTCCAGCTCCCGTCATGTAACACAATGGCAGCAGGTGAAAATGGTTGTGCAGCTGTGGTGTTTGTCAGGGTCACTCGATAACTGACAGCGGTTTGCTGTGTAAATGACGTCGCTAGATTGCTGCTGCCTCCGCAAGCCACTAACAGTGATGCTAAAATTGTCGGCAGGCTTAACTTTAAGAGAATTTTCATTGTGCTTTCCTTAACGTACAGTGACAGTGATTCTGGCAACAGGATTGAGCCAACGTTGTACTGCGCTATTAATGTCACTGATACCACCTGCTGTATTAGTGTCACCTAAGTTGCCGCGGTGGATGTGGACAAAACCTTCAATAGTATTTGTTACGCCTGCGCCCCCTGTTCCAAGTACTGGGTTTAGCGGTCCTGGGACTGGAAAACCTGGTGTGTTCAAGCCGCCGCCGCCGCGTAATTCATCATTGGCTTCGGTGCCTGCGTCGTAGGCGTTGGCATAAAAGGTATAGGTGCCAGGTTCGGTGGGGATATCAACTGCATTTAACCCAACGAAACCGTCATTAGATGGCAACACCATTGCCACAATAGATAATTTTGTATTTGCCGTGGCGTTAATCGTGTCTAGCGTGCTCGTAGCTGCGGCGCCCGGTGCTAATAAGCCTGCCGCTGGGTTGTTGTCCATAGTCGCACCAGAGCTGGTTAATACACGTGCAAGGTCCTCAATTTCTCCGGTTTTGGCCATCGTTTGCAATTCAGTGGAGGCGCTTACGCCACTGACGAATAGGTTAACGTTGGCAGCATGTGCTACTACGGCAATCGGAGTAAAGTATAAGCCTCGGGTTATGTTGTCGATGGTTATATCAAAGTCGACTGCGGATGCCATTGGAGCTAGGGCAGATAAGGTACTGGCTATAAGATATTTGTTAGATTTTGCGATGAATCGCTTCAATATGTTATTTTTTTCAGTACTAGTTGTAGAACTACTATTAGTTGTCGTATCAGATAGTTGGGTTGCAGGTCGCCCGAGGTGGTTAATTAACATATGTGAAGTTTCCGAAAGTAGGTAAATTTGGTAGGACAAAATTTGCGTAGTCGATTAGAAAAACATATTGCTACAAACTTAGTCACCTGGTTGGCGTAGAAGTTGTGTTTGGGTAGGCTGTGGGCTTATTGAAAGCCTGTTTTGTTAAGGTTGGTTGTTGGTGCTTTTAAACCCATAAATCGCACCCTCATTATGTTAAGTTAAGGTTTATTACCATTTGAGCGCCTTATGGCTGATTTACCCAATTGTCCTGAATGTAGTTCTGCACTTACCTATCCAGATGGTGAGTTTTTAGTCTGTCCAGAATGCGCACACGAGTGGAGTCCTGCTGATAACCAGGGTGATTTGGAGGAGGGTGTGAAAGATGCTCACGGTAATCTTTTACAAAATGGCGACACTATTAGTGTGATCAAAGATCTGAAAGTGAAAGGCTCATCCTTAGTGGTGAAAGTGGGTACAAAGGTTAAGAACATTCGGTTGGTCGATGGCGACCACGACATTGATTGCAGAATTGACGGCGTGGGTGCTATGAAGCTCAAGTCTGAGTTCGTCAAGAAAGTCTGATCCTTGGTTGGTCTATATCGTTGAGGGTAGGTTGGTTGACTTGCCTAGAGCCTAGCCGCCCGCCTGTAATCTTTCGGGTGTCGCCTTGCCTTGCCTGAACCGTTTTTTATTCTTTCGCCAACTCGTTATAACCCTGTCATAGCCCTTCGCTTGTATTCCTACCTCCTTAAAGACAGAATCTTCGTCAAGAGGGAGATTCCATTGCTTGGCTAATGACAACTTTTGTGTCTGATTTTTTTCTCAATCAGGTCCAAATTTAAGATGTCCAATGCCATTGTGAGAATCCCAACAACAATAAATTGGGGGAGTTCAGTGTCTAACTTAAATAAGCTACTTATCGCTAATCGCGGCGAAATAGCCATCCGCATCACCCGTGCCGCTCAAGAATTAGGGCTCATCGCAGTTGCCATTTATCCAGAGGATGACGCTCAGTCGTTGCATGTGCGCTTAGCCGATGAGGCTATTCTTCTGGAGGGGCGCGGTGCTTCTGCTTACCTAGACATTGCGCAAATTGTGCAACTGGCCAAAGACGCTGGCTGTGATGGCGTGCACCCGGGTTACGGTTTTCTCAGCGAGAACGCCAATTTTGCCGCAGCGGTTGAAGCCGCTAACATGACCTTTATTGGCCCCAGTGTTGCTGCACTGGACGCCTTTGGTGACAAAGCCAAAGCCCGGGCGTTGGCCCAAACCTGTGACGTGCCCGTTGTTGCCGGTCTGTCTGAGGCCATCTCCATTGAGCAAGCCCAGGCATTTTTTGCTGCCCACGCTGACAGCGGTATTTTGCTTAAGGCCATTGCCGGTGGTGGGGGCAGAGGTATGCGTATTGTGCGCAGTGCAGATGAGTTGGTAGACGCATTCACGCGTTGTCAGAGTGAGGCTTTGGCCGCTTTTGGTAATGATGGTTTGTATGCAGAGCAGTTGGTGGCCAGTCCTCGGCACATTGAAGTGCAAATTATTGGTGACGGCTCTGGTGCGGTCAGCCATATTTGGGAGCGCGAATGTAGTTTGCAACGCCGCCATCAAAAGCTGGTGGAAATTGCCCCTAGTCCTACATTAGACCCGGCCATACGCGATGCCATGTGCGCCGCCGCAGTGCGCCTTGGTCAAGAGATTAACTATGCAGGCTTAGGCACTATTGAGTTTTTACTGGACACCAACGCCAATGAGTTTTTCTTTATTGAAGCCAATGCGCGTCTGCAAGTAGAGCATACGGTCACTGAAGAGGTTACGGGTATTGACCTTGTGCGCGCGCAGATTGAAGTGGCTGGCGGTGCCAGTCTGAATGATTTGGGGTTGCAGCAAGTCGATGTGCCGGATCCTCGCGGCTTTGCTATTCAATTGCGGATAAATATGGAAACCATGACCGCAGGCGGCGAGGTTATGCCTGCGGGCGGGCGTCTGTCCAAATTTGAAGTGCCTACGGGTCCGGGATTGCGCACGGACACCTACGGTTATGCCGGTTATACCACCAACCCTAATTACGACTCCTTGCTCGCCAAGGTGATTTGCTACAGCCCATCAAAAAATTATGCCGACGCCATTAAGCGCGCCCAGCGTGCTCTAAAAGATTTTGCTATTGAAGGTGTGAGTTGCAATATCGATTTCCTTGCAGCCCTTATCGCATCTCAAGACTTTGCCAATAATGCGGTGACCACACGCTACTTAGACGAGCACATGGCCAGTTTGGTGGCTGCATCCACTGAATCGGTTGATGAGGATACATCGTCGTCTTTAGCCGGCGCTCAAGTGAACCTCAATGACCCATTGGCGGTTTTAGAACACGGTAAATCAGGTCTGCCCGGTATGGGTGGCGGAACCCAGATTCTAGACCTTGTGAATGCAGATTTACCATCGGGTACCGAGGCTATTATTGCGCCGATGCAGGGTACCGTTGTGAGCTTTGCTATTGAGCCTGGTGATGAGGTCTACGTTGGCAAGCTGGTCTTGATTATGGAAGCCATGAAGATGGAGCATGAAGTGCGCGCCGATATCAGCGGCGTTGTACAAAGTTTAGGTGTGGCCGCTGGCGATACTATTTTCCAAGGGCACCCGCTGATTTATCTGCAATCTATGGATGTGGCAGTGGCTGAAGAGGGTGCTAAGGCCGAGATTGATTTAGATTATATCCGCCCAGATCTGCAAGAGGTCTTTGACCGCAAGGGCGCAGGTTTAGATGAGAATCGCCCTGAAGCGGTAGCCAAACGCTACAAAACTGGGCGGCGTACCGCCCGAGAAAACGTTGCAGACCTCTGCGACGAAGGCACATTTATTGAGTATGGCTCGGTGGTAATTGCCGGTCAGCGTCGTCGCCGTTCCATTGAAGACCTGATTAAAAATACCACCGGTGACGGTATGGTTGCAGGTTTGGGCCAAATCAACGGTCAGTTGTTTGACGAAAAGCGCAGTCGCGCCTTGATTATGTCTTATGACTACATGGTGCTTGCCGGTACTCAGGGCATGAAGAACCACGACAAAAAGGATCGGCTTTTTGAAATTGCTGAAAAGTATCGTTTACCCACAGTGCTGTTTGCGGAGGGCGGCGGTGGTCGACCTGGCGATACCGATGGCTCTGGGGTTGCCGGATTAGATTGTTTAGCTTTTACTTATTTTGCTCGGCTCTCTGGCTTAGTGCCCGTTGTTGGCATTACTACAGGACGCTGCTTTGCCGGTAATGCCGTATTGTTAGGGTGTTGCGACGTAATTATCGCAACTAAAGGTTCCAATATTGGCATTGGCGGGCCAGCGATGATTGAAGGCGGTGGCTTGGGCGTATTTACGCCGGACGAAGTAGGGCCAGTGGACGTACAGATAGAAAACGGCGTTGTTGATATTCCTGTAGCCGATGAAGCTGAAGCAGTTGCCGCTGCGAAGAAATATCTTGCCTACTTCCAAGGACCGTTAGATCAGTGGGAGTCGCCAGACCCTCGAGAATTGCGCTTTATGGTGCCGGAAAATCGTCTGCGCTATTACGACATGCGTGAAGTGATCAAAGGCATTGCTGATATCGATTCGGTACTCGAGCTGCGTGAACATTGGGGCATTGGCATTATTACCGCCTTTATTCGTGTAGAAGGTCGTCCTATGGGCGTTATTGCCAATAATCCTGCGCATTTGTCTGGTGCTATAGATGCGCCAGGTGCTGACAAAGGCACACGCTTTATGCAACTTTGCGATGCTTTCGATATTCCTATTCTCTCCCTATGTGATTGCCCGGGCATTATGGTGGGTCCAGAAATCGAAAAAACAGCGGTAGTTCGACATGCCGCTCGTATGTTTGTCACCAGTGCCAATATAGATGTGCCATTGATGACTATTGTAACGCGCAAAGGTTACGGTCTAGGCGCCCAAGCTATGGCCGGCGGCAGCTTTAAGGCCACACTCTTTACTGTGACTTGGCCTACCGGTGAGTTCGGCGGCATGGGCTTGGAAGGCGCAGTGAAGCTTGGCTATCGCAAAGAGTTGCAAGCCATAGAAGATCCCGTTGAGCGGGCCGAGAAATACGAGAGCATGGTTGCGGATATGTACAAGCGCGGTAAGGCGGTGAATATGGCCTCGCACTTTGAATTAGATGACGTTATTGACCCTGCTGAAACTCGCAATTGGATCAGTCGAGGCCTGCAATCTGTGCCGCCAGTTGAAGGGCGCAAAGGCAAAAAGCGACCTAACGTTGATACTTGGTAAAGACGCGGGTCGTAGACCCTAGCATGGCGCTTAATTAGGGGGTTTGATTAGGAATCTTGATTAGAAATCTTGATTAGGCGTCTACCCAGAACTTCGATCAAAAACTCGGTCGGAAACTCAGCAGGCATTTAACCAAGCTCTCCCAACGAGCAATCTTGTGTTCACCCAATAGGGGCGCGCACTGTATTTAAGCGCCTAGGATGTTAATATCTCGCGCCATCGGCCCGCTGAATTCTTCACCTAAATGGGCCTTTTAAGGAACTTCTATGATCACATTTACGCTTAATGGTTCAGAGCAATCTTTGGATATTGATCCAAATACGCCATTGCTTTGGGCAATAAGAGAAAACCTACAGTTAACCGGTACCAAGTTTGGTTGCGGTGTGGCTCAGTGCGGTGCTTGTACCGTGCATCTTAACGGCCAAGCCATTCGTTCGTGCGTTACCCCCTTAGCTGCAGCTCAAGGCACAGCGGTGACAACTATTGAAGGTCTTGCGTCAGTTGAAGGTGCAATGCACCCCGTGCAAGAGGCTTGGGTTGCTGAGCAAGTACCACAGTGTGGCTACTGCCAGTCTGGGCAAATTATGTCAGCGGTTGCCTTACTCGAACAAAATGCCAACCCCGATGACGCTGCAATAAACGCTGCGATGTCCGGCAATATCTGTCGCTGTGGTATGTACGGTCGTATTCGCAAAGCCATTAAGCGCGCTGCGGGTGAAAGCGTTGTAGGCGTTTTTGATCCAAAAGCCGACTATCCACAGGAGGCATCAAATGTCTAAATTAGGTAAGTGGAGTAGGCGCGGTTTTATCGCCGGTGGCGTAGTTGCTGGTGGTGGTTTGGTCATTGGTGTTGCGCTGCGTCAAGGCGATCGCCGTGGCGACGTTGTGTCTGCGGTCACCACAGACGGCGATGAGTTGCTCAATATTTGGGTGAAAATTAACGAGGCAGGCGAAATCACTGCCATTGTCCCGCACAGCGAAATGGGCCAAGGCGCGCAAACTGCGTTGGCGCAAATGCTGGCTGATGAGATGGACGCCAAGTGGTCCGACGTTGGCTTTGAAGAAGCGCCAGCTTCTGACGACTATGCTAACTGGGCATTGGGTAAGGGCTTTATTTTAGGTGACGCTGCGGTGCCTGAAGCGTTGGTACCCACCGTTGATGGTGCGTTTTTCCAGGTTGCTAAAGCCATGCGTTTGCAGATCACTGGCGGTAGCGCCAGTGTGCGTACTACCGGTGTGCACGGTATGCGTGCTGTCTCTTATACACATCTCCGAGCCCACGAGACGGACTCC
>CAJXUL010000138.1 GCA_913060615.1 uncultured Gammaproteobacteria bacterium
GGCTCGGAGATGTGTATAAGAGACAGGCGCTACTATTTTGCAGCCCTATACTGTGGATATGATGTTTGAAAACCACATTGGTGATTTAGAAGTCACCCCTGGCCCAACGCAAATGCCAGCATTCAGCAACGATTTCGACATGGGCTTTGGCCAACCGGCGAAATGGGGTTTGGGTTTTTTGCTCCACGAAGCACAAACAGAATCTGGACGCCCTAAAGGTTCGGCTTCTTGGGCAGGATTATTTAACAGCTACTTTTGGATCGACCGTGAAAATGATCTATGCGCTGTGATTGGCACTCAGGTTTTACCTTTTTACGATACCCACGCAGTAGCCATGCTGAAAGACTTTGAATCTGCGGTTTATAAGAACCTGAAATCATAAACGGGTCTTTTTAATATCAGGCAGTGAGCAGTGTCCGAGCATGGGCACTGCTTCTGACACGTTTCTGACGCGCTTCTTTTAGGGCGTTTCTTTAAAAAACGCCCTTACTTAGGCGCAACCTTCCTTCCCAAGAAGACCTAGAAACCGTCCGCCCAAGCAATTATCCCGCTAGCAGTTACGCACGCAATTACAAATAAGAATCATTTGCATTAAAGCAGCCTTACTGTCACGCTCCTGACTCAAATTTTTACTGGTTACCCTGCAATTTTTGCGTTGATCAATATGCCTTTATCCGCTTTTCCAACTGAACCAACTGATTTTTCCAAACAACCTGAATCAGCAAAAACACTGAGCGATTTTCCGCTGGGCAGCCAATTGCGCGTGGTCGGATACGCAGAACATTCAAAGTACATTACCCAGTTGCAGCGCTTAGGTTTGGTCCCTGGCACTCAGCTCACTATTGAACGGCTGGCGCCATTAGGCGACCCCATGCAGATACGTCTGCGCAACTTCAGCCTGGCTCTGCGACCCTCTGAGGCCACCGCATTATTGGTGCAATTGCTTACATGACCACTGCCGCCTTAACTATAGCCTTAGTAGGCAACCCCAACTGCGGCAAAACCACCCTATTCAATAGCCTCACCGGTCGACACCAGAGAGTGGGTAATTGGCCCGGGGTGACGGTAGAAAAAAAGGTCGGCACCTTTACGCTCGCGGATTCAACCAATAAAACTGTAGAGCTGGTAGATTTACCCGGCACCTACAGTCTCAATGCCAGCAGCGACAACTTAGACGAGATCATCGCCCAGAACTTTATTAGTGCCTGCGAAGCCGACTTACTGATCAACATCTTAGATGCCTCCAGCCTTGCAAGAGGCCTGTACTTAACCCAAGGCCTCCGCAAAACCCAGCAGCCCATGATTGTTGTGGTGAACATGTTGGACGTTGCCAAAGACTATGGCCTTGAGCTGAATCTTGAAAAACTATCAGCTGAATTAGGCTGCCCCGTCATCGGTATGGTTGCCGCCAAGGGCCAAGGCGTTGAAGCGCTGAGAGCATGTATTGCGCAGATCATCGCCAGTGCTCCCAAGCCACCCGTTACCGATCAAGCTGAAGCGATAGAACAAACTGACATAGACATATACGGGCAAATCGACGCGCTTTTAGTTAACGCCAGCCGACAAAATGCCCAGCCGCGCAGCCACACCGAAGTGATAGACAGCATTGTTATGCACCGCATCTTGGCCTTCCCCATTTTCTTGGGGGTGATGTATTTGATGTTTATGATCTCCATCAACTTAGGCTCGGCCTTCATCGACTTCTTTGACCTCCTCGGTTCGGCGCTCTTTGTAGAACTACCTCGGCAATTACTCAACGGCATGGGTTCACCCCAATGGCTGACCGTATTTCTAGCTGACGGCGTTGGCGGTGGCGTGCAATTGGTGGGCACATTTATACCTGTCATTGGGGCGCTGTTTCTGGTGCTCTCGGTGCTAGAAGACTCCGGCTACATGGCGCGCATTGCTTTTATTGTTGACCGCTTACTCAAATCTATGGGGTTGGCAGGGAAATCTTTTGTGCCGTTGATTGTGGGTTTTGGCTGCAATGTGCCTGCGGTTATGGCAACTCGCGCATTGGACGGCCAGTCTGACCGTATCCTCACCATTCTTATGGCCCCGTATATGAGCTGCGGTGCGCGGCTAACGGTCTATGCTTTATTTGCTACCGCGTTCTTTCCCTCCAATGGGCAAAACGTTGTGTTCGCCCTTTATCTCATTGGTATTGTGCTTGCTGTGGTTTCCGCCTTAGCAGTAAAAAAATATTTACTGCCGCAAACCCAAAGCGCATTTGTCATGGAACTGCCGCCCTACCACGCGCCAATCCTGAAAAACATACTTATCCAAACTTGGCAGCGGCTAAAAGGTTTTGTGCTACGCGCTGGTAAAGCCATCGTTGTGGTAGTCATTGCCTTAAACATACTTAACTCAATAGGCACTGACGGCAGTGTGGGCAACGAAAACACAGAGAACTCCGTGCTCTCGGCAGTGGGCAAATCTATTACCCCCGCGTTCTCGCCCATGGGCATTAGCCCAGACAACTGGCCGGCAACCGTGGGCATATTTACCGGCATTTTTGCCAAAGAAGTAGTGGTTGGCACATTGGATGCCCTGTACACCCCAGGGGCTGGAGATACAGATGCCACCATTTCCGAACTCTTGCAAGCCGCCTTTGCCAGCGTGCCGGATAACTTACTCGGTCTAACCGATCAGCTGGGCGATCCGCTAGGTTTAGATCTAGGCGACCTGCAAGATTTAGACAGCCAAGTTGATTCCCAGAACGTGCAAATCTCAACCGTGCAAGCCATGCAAAATTTATTCGACGGGCAAATCGGCGCGTTCGCATACTTGTTATTCGTCTTACTTTACATGCCCTGCGTGGCGACAATTGGTGTGATCTTTAAAGAGGCCGGTGGCTTTTGGGCCAGCTTCTCAGTGATTTGGTCCTTTGCATTAGCTTATAGCTGCGCGGTCATCACCTACCAATTGGGCACATACAATGAGCACCCTTTGAGCAGTATCGGCTGGGTTATTGGGCTGCTACTGAGCACCTGTTTACTGTTCTCGCTATTGGTGCGCTGGGGGCAAAAAACTCAGCCAGAACTGATTCCCCTCTTACACGTAGAATAGCTCAGAGCCTGAACCGCATAAATGTCGTAAGATCTACCCTGATGAATACCACGGGATGTGCAATGCCCCATATTCACCGGTTTAAACAAAGCGACACATAACTGAAGCGCCTCTCACCTATTTGGATGTGCTGTTTCAGATACACTCTTTTGGACCTAATAAGTTAGACACACGATGTTATACGCACTATGAAAATCACCAAAATCACCACCTACATTGTTCCACCACGCTGGTTGTTCTTAAAAATAGAAACCGATGAGGGCATTTTTGGCTGGGGCGAACCGGTCATTGAAGGCCGTGCGCATACCGTGGCAGCAGCGGTAGATGAGTTGTCTGACTACCTCATTGGCCAAGACCCGCTGCAAATAGAAAAGCACTGGCAGGCCATGTATCGGGGTGCATTTTACCGAGGCGGCCCCATTTTAATGAGTGCCATCGCAGGCGTAGACCAAGCCCTGTGGGACATTAAAGGCAAATATCACGACGCGCCGGTACACCAGTTATTGGGCGGCCAAGTGCGTGACCGCATACGCGTTTATGCCTGGGTAGGCGGCGATCGGCCAGATGCCATTGTGGCCTCGGCCAAGGCGGCAATAGCCGGCGGATTTAAAGCCACCAAAATGAACATCACCGAAGAAATGCAAATTGTCGACACCATGGCTACCGTCGACCAAGCGGTAGAGCGCATGGCTAGCCTGCGCGAAGCGGTGGGAAACAAGTTAGACATCGCGGTGGATTTTCATGGCCGAGTGCATGCGCCAATGGCCCGAGTGTTGATCAAGGCACTAGAACCCTACTCGCCCTTCTTCATTGAAGAACCGGTGCTCAGCGAGCACTTAGAAGCCATGGCTGAGTTGCGTAAAAACACCCATATTCCTATCGCCACCGGTGAACGGTTGTTCTCCCGCTACGACTACAAACGCGTATTTACCTTAGGCGCAGCGGATATCGTTCAGCCGGACCTGTCACACGCTGGCGGCATCACCGAATGCAAAAAAATCGCCGACATGGCAGAAGCCTGGGACATTGGCCTAGCACCACACTGCCCCTTAGGACCCATTGCACTGGCTGCCTGTTTGCAAGTGGACGCCGTGTGCCAAAATGCCTTCATTCAAGAGCAAAGCCAAGGCATTCATTACAACCAAAGCAATGATTTAACCGACTACTTAGTAGACCCCAGCGTTTTCCATTACAAAGACGGTTATGTAGACATTCCGCAAAAGCCAGGCCTAGGCATTGAAATCAATGAAGAGGTGGTTATTGAGCGCGCCAAGATCGGTCACAGATGGCGCAACCCACTTTGGAAGCACGCCGACGGCAGTATTGCTGAATGGTAGAGGGCCGGCTCAGAACAAAAACGCTTAAGCGTAAAAGCGTTCGTAAACTGGGCTAACCCACCGCAAAATTTGATCCGCAGTTTTAGCTGGCAGGCACAGCAAGCGGTTATAGAAAGATTCTTAGGGAGAGAACAATGAGCAACGTAGCATTTATAGGTTTGGGCAATATGGGCAGTGGCATGTGCGCCAATTTGGCCAAAGCAGGTCACAGCGTTAAAGCTTTTGATCTGAGCCCCCAAGCCATTGAACAAGCCATCAACAGTGGCGCTACTGGCGCTGAATCTATTGCAGATTGTGTGGCTCAAGCCGAATACGTTATTACCATGCTACCCGCTGGCAAACACGTACACAGTGTGTACTTTGACCAAGACGGCATTACCAGCCACGCGCTCAAATCAGCAGTGCTCATAGACTGCTCCACCATTGCCGTTAGCGAGGCCCGAGACATCGCTACTCAAGCGGCAGCTTTGGGCTATGCCGTAGTAGACGCGCCGGTTTCTGGCGGCGTAGCTGCAGCCAACGCAGGCACTCTGACATTTATGGTAGGCGGCAGCGACAGCGCCTTTGCACAGATTGAAGGGCTGCTGGGCAATATGGGACAGAATATTTTTCACGCGGGGATATCAGGTAACGGCCAAGCGGCAAAAACTGCCAATAACATGCTGCTGGGCATTTCAATGATCGCCACATCAGAGGCTTTTAACTTGGCGGAAAAACTCGGCTTAAGTGCTGAGAAGTTTTTTGAAATTTCCTCCAAGGCATCAGGCCAATGCTGGTCAATGACTTCTTACTGCCCTGCTCCTGGCCCAGTACCTACCTCACCCGCCAACAATGACTATACGGCAGGATTTGCTGTAGCCATGATGTTGAAAGACTTAAAGCTCGCCCAAGATGCAGGGCAATCAGTAGACGCCGCCACCCCTTTGGGTCAGCAAGCCACCGAAATCTACCAAGACTTAGATAACGCAGGTTTAACCGGCAAAGACTTCTCCGTAGTCATGCAACAGATCAAGGGTGAGTTATAACGCCTTCAGCCACTTACGCCGAACTAACAGCGGGCCGCATAGGCGCAGTGCCGTTGTACGTAGCCTTGGGCACGCTGATTTAGTTTCTGCGTGCCCAAGAACTTGCAGATTTCCCCAACTTATTGAATTCCAACACCCTTCTGCCTGATTGCCCACGCCACATTCAAATAAGCACCCGGCGAACCCTACCTAGTACCGCCACAGTCTCTTAATCCGCCATAAGTCCGACACCGCCTCGAGCAAAATTTCGCCACATTAATGCACCCTGTTTCGGTAACTACGTATGTGCTCTAGCGCTCACCTTATCCACACTACTGTCTACATTTAGGAAAAACAGATATGTGGTTAGAACATCCAATAAAAGCCCTCTGCGCAGCAGTTGGCGCATTGATTCTGGGCGGCGCACTGATCGCTTTTGGCATAGTTATCCTGAACCAGATGGTTGGTTAATTAGCGCGCTGCTGACACTGCTGCAAACTCACTTTGGCAGGATTCTCCTGCGCCCAAACACAATTAAGGATCATTCGTGATTGATGAAAGTAAATACGATCTGCGGGTGATTAAGTATTTCGCCATTGCCACCATCGTGTGGGGCGTTGTCGGCATGGGAGTAGGGTTATTAATCGCTGGGCAACTGGCTTGGCCAGCGCTGAATTTCGATACGCCATGGTTAAGCTATGGCCGCCTAAGGCCACTCCATACCAACGCGGTAATTTTTGCCTTTGGTGGCTGTGCTCTGATGGCCAGCGCCCTCTATATCGTACAGCGAACATGCAACACCCGACTGGCCACGCCAAAACTTGCATGGTTTGTGTTTTGGGGCTGGCAGGCCGTTATTGTCTCCGCTGCAATCACCCTGCCTCTAGGCATTACCAGCAGCAAAGAATACGCAGAACTTGAGTGGCCCATAGACATCCTCATCGCCATTGTTTGGGTGGCTTTCGGCATCGTCTTTTTTTGCACCATTGCTAAACGCAAGATTGAGCATATTTATGTGGCGAACTGGTTTTTCGGCGCACTAATTATCGGCGTGGCGGTTTTGCACATATTCAATAGCTTGGCCATTCCTGTCTCGGCCACCAAAAGCTATTCCATTTATTCCGGTTCCATGGATGCAATGATGCAGTGGTGGTACGGACATAACGCTGTAGGCTTTTTCCTCACCGCAGGCTTCCTTGGCATCATGTACTACTTTGTCCCCAAGCAAGCTGAGCGCCCCATTTATTCTTACCGCCTATCAATTGTGCACTTTTGGGCCTTGATCGCTATTTATGTTTGGGCCGGGCCGCACCACTTGCACTATACCTCGCTACCCGACTGGGCTCAGAGCCTTGGCATGGTGATGTCTCTGGTACTCCTCGCGCCCTCTTGGGGCGGCATGATCAATGGCATCATGACCTTGGCTGGAGCATGGGAAAAACTGCGCACAGATCCGATTATAAAATTCCTTATCGTTTCTATTTCCTTCTACGGCATGTCCACCTTTGAAGGCCCAATGATGGCAATAAAAACCATTAATGCGCTGTCACACAATACCGACTGGACCATTGGTCATGTTCATTCTGGCGCTTTGGGTTGGGTAGCTATGGTCACCATGGGTTCGATGTATCACCTCATACCCATATTGTTTGGGCGTAAAGCCGGCGCAATGTACAGCATTAAACTCATCAACCTACACTTTTGGTTAGCCACTTTGGGCACTGTTATCTATATCGCCTCAATGTGGGTAAACGGCTTACTACAGGGCTTGATGTGGCGCGCGACATCTATCGACGGCACGTTGACCTACAGCTTTGTTGAATCGGTAGAAGCCAGCTACCCCGGTTACTACGCGCGCTTTATTGGCGGCACCATTTTCTTTACCGGCATGATCATTATGGCTTACAACGTCGCTCAAACTGCCCAAGGAAAAACTCGTGATGAGTCCCCAGCCGAGGCAATTCCTATCGCAGATAGAGATGTAACTAATGGAAGTCTTGCCTAATGCTACACCAAAAAATAGAAACCAGAGTGGGCTTGCTCATTGGCTTAACCTTATTTGCAGTCAGTATTGGCGGCATTGTTGAAATATTCCCACTGCTCTTCGACGCCCAAGGCAAGACCAAAATAGCCAATCTAAAACCGTATACCCCGATAGAGCTAGAGGGACGTGACATCTATATCCGCGAAGGCTGTAGTGTATGCCATACACAAATGGTTAGAAGCCTGCGAGCTGAAACAGCCAGGTATGGACACTATTCTGTCGCTGGAGAGGACATTTATGAACACCCATTCCTTTGGGGTTCTAAGCGCACCGGCCCAGATCTCGCAAGGGTTGGCGGCTTATACAGTAATGAATGGCACCGCGCCCACCTCAACAACCCGCGTAATGTTGTACCTGTTTCAAATATGCCAGCCTATCCGTGGTTATTCGAGCGCACCTTGGACGGTAGCGAGACCAAACAAAAACTAGCAGCGCTACAATTTTTGGGTGTGCCCTATAGCGACGAAGACATCGCTGGCGCCGCTGACAAGGTCATAGGAGCTGTCTCTTATACACATCTCCGAGCCCACGAGACGGACTCCTATCTC
>CAJXUL010000139.1 GCA_913060615.1 uncultured Gammaproteobacteria bacterium
AGATAGGAGTCCGTCTCGTGGGCTCGGAGATGTGTATAAGAGACAGGTGTAATAGTCGCTTACCAGCAGTATTATCTTACGAGAGTTGAAAAAATCACGTAATGTTGCAATGTAATGCAGGCAAAATATTTTGGCGTTAAGCGGTACGCTTAACCCGGTTGTAAATGGAGAGGCACTCATGCCAATGATTTTGAACGAAGAACAAACCATGCTCAAAGACAGTGCAAAGGATTTTTGCACGACCAATACGCCAATTACCCAGCTTCGTGCTCTGCGCGACGATGCTAATTCTGATGGCTTTGACCGTGGCACCTGGAACTCTATGGTTGAGCTCGGTTGGGCAGCTATTCCTTGGGGCGAAGAGCATGGTGGTTTAGCATTTGGTTATAAAGGGCTCGGCGTGGTTACTGAGGAGTCTGGTAGAACTTTAACAGCCAGTCCTCTTTACGCTTCAGTATGGGTAGGCGGCACTATAATTAACGTAGGTGGCTCTGATGAGCAAAAAAACGAACTACTGCCTAAAGTAGCGGCAGGTGAGTTGTTGCTTGCATTGGCGTTAGAGGAATCTCATCGCCACAATCCTTACAACATCGCAACTACTGCAAGTGCTTCAGGGGGCGGCTATTCGCTGTCGGGCAGCAAGACTTTTGTGCTTGATGGCAACGTGGCTGATCATTTGATTGTTGTAGCCCGCAGCTCTGGCGATACACATTCAAGAGACGGCATTAGCTTGTTTTTGGTTGATGCTAAGGCGGATGGTGTGAGTGTTACACGTACGATCATGGCTGACTCGCGCAACGCAGCAAATGTCACTTTGTCCAATGTTACTGTGGGCGCTGACGCGCTTATCGGTACGCTGGGTCAAGGCGCGGATATTCTAGATACTGCATTAGACATTGCACGTATTGGACTTTGCGCTGAAATGTTGGGCGGTTTGCAAGAATGCTTTGAACGAACTGTAGCTTATTTAAAAGAACGCAAGCAGTTCGGTGTTGCCATTGGTTCTTTCCAGGCATTAAAGCACCGTGCAGCGGACATGTTCTGCGAGATTGAACTTTCTAAGTCCTGCGTTTTGGAAGCATTGACTGCCTTAGATGAAGGGCGCGAAGGGAACGAAATCGCTAAGCTTGCAAGCCTTGCCAAAACTAAAGTTGGTGAGACTTACAACTTAGTTTCTCGCGAAGGTATTCAAATGCATGGCGGTATTGGCATGACTGATGAATTCGAGATCGGCTTCTTCATTAAGCGTGCCGCGGTTTCCGAACAAACTTTTGGTGATGTTAATTTTCATCGCAATCGCTACGGCGTACTCGAAGGCTATTAATAGATAACTCGCATTAGAGAGCTTTTTTCAGAAAGCTTAAACGTCGGTTAGAAGAGGGTGGTCTATTGGTTAAATAGCCCACCTTTTTTTGTTCGTCTGTTGGAGGATTTGGTCATCTGTGTTGTTCATATGTCATAGCGGCTTCGTCTTGGAGGCCTGTTTTTAAAGGGATCGAAGAACAGAACGCGCCCTCGAGGGCTTAGTCTAGAAGCCCGGTTCTAGAAGCCCCGTTCGCTTTGGCCTGCCATTTATCAAAACTAAACTAACGCGGCCACCGGCTACTTCCGTTTAATGCCAATTACCCTGCCCACTTGAGGTGGCGTTGGAAGCTCTCCGTGTTGCGCCATGACCTCCTCCAGGGTTGCCAATACAGTGTCTGGAAAAGCTGCTGTTTTTCGGCTTTGCATATCTACGTGAAGAGATAGTTGTTCAGAGGTGGCGGCCAAATAGCCTGCCTCTTTGTGATACATCTCTTGGAAGAAATGCAGGCGTTTGCTGTCAAAGTCTAGTAGCTGTAACCGCACCTCCACTTCATCGCTTAGCGCTACCTCGTTTAAATAGTTCACGTGCACTTCCATAGAAAAGCACGATCCTGCGCCACTGCGAGCATAGACTGAGCCTACGCCCAGATAGTCGAAAAAATGATCCACGCCGCGGTCAAAGATGACGTGGTAATAAGCCATGTTCAGATGGCCGTTATAGTCAATCCAGTCTTCGATGACGGTTTCAGTTGGGCATATTAAGGGCGAGCCTATGTTTTGCTCAGTACTTGTGCCCGTTCTTTTACCTTTTCTTGCACTAGGTGTTGTCATGGATCGATCCTTAGCTTTTGTCTAGCCGATAAATGTGGTTTTTTTTATTGCCAGTTAGCCTAAGGCAATCGGCATTGAAGCTAAAGTACTGATGAAATTATTCGCCTTAGTGGAAAAAGCACGTTCTGGATTCGATTATTAGTTACACCTAGCATCTGTCGCTGTACTCTTTGGTTATGGAAGGTACAACACCTCCGCTGACTCGCGGGATAAAAGTAAGTTACGGCGTTGGACAGGCAGCGGAAGGTATCAAGAATGGTGCTTTTAATGTATTTGTGTTTTTTTACTATACACAAGTGCTGGGTTTGCCCACTATTTATACTGGGTTTGCAGTGGGTATTGCTTTGGCATTTGATGCCATATCTGACCCATTAGTCGGCTCTTTGTCTGATAATTGGCGTAGCAAGCTGGGACGCAGGCACCCATTTATTTATTGGTCCATTCTTCCGCTTGGCTTAGCCTTTTACGGTTTGTTTAGCCCACCCGAATTATCTGAGTTTGCCTTGTTCGCGTGGCTTACTACTTTCGCGGTCCTGACTCGCGTCGCCATGACTCTTTACCATGTCCCGCACGTTGCGCTGGGTGCGGAGTTGTCGGAAGACTTTAATGAGCGTACGGAGGTTGTCGCCTACCGATACTTTTTCAGTTACGTAGGGCACATGTTGACCTACTTCATTGGTTTTTTTGTATTTTTTTCCGAAAGCCAATTTGATGCCAGTGCGTACGGACCGTTCGGACTCACCATGGCACTTATCATGTGTACGGCTGTGGGTATCACCGCGCGCGGCACGGAGAGTCGTGTGCCTTACCTGCCTCAGTCCAAAAGCGAAGAATTCGTGGGCGGTATTCTTCCGGTACTGCGACGAACCTTTAGTGAACTGGCTTCAGCGTTAACCAATATCTCATTCCGCTGGTTGTTTTGTGGTGTGCTGGTGGTGTACATGATGGTCGGCGTAGATCACGCACTTAATCTGCATATGAATACGTATTTTTGGGAGTTGAAGAGCAAAGGTAATCTATTGTTTTTTATGGCCACACCTATAGGCGCGCTTCTTGGTACATTATTTGCTCGGCGTTTTACGGTTTTGTTTGATAAGAAGCCATCTATCTTATTCGGCACTGGTTGTTGGGCGGTTTGCCAGGTGCTGCCAATTGTCCTGCGTTTTATGGGCATACTTCCAGAGAATGGCACCAGTGAGTTGTTAACCACATTAATCATCATTAAGTTCATTCAAGGCTTTGGTGTTGTTCAAGCTTTGGTTGCATTTAATTCTATGGTTGCCGATGTAGTGGACGAACATGAACTACAGACTCGGCAGCGCCAAGAGGGTATTTTCTTCTCTGCAATTTCCTTCTCGAATAAAGTCACAACAGGTGCCGGCACGGTAGTAGCAGGGCTAGCTTTGACGCTGATCGATTGGCCTACTGGCAGTGCCATTCAATCTGCTGGTGATGTACCTGCGGTCACGGTGGCATGGTTAGGTTGGATTTATGGTCCTATTGTCTCTGGGTTTGCCGTTCTGAGTATTTATTGTTATTCCAAATATGGATTGAACCGTGAGCGTCATCAAGAGATTGTTATTCGCTTGAAAGAGATGCGAGCAGAGCAAGTAGATAATCCGACGAGTTCTGGCTAGCGACTCAGGCTCTCTTAAATAGAGAGAGATTGAGCGAGATTCAGAGGGCGGAGGTAGACCACAAAGATCGCACAGCGACCACTTTAGCGGGTCTAAGCCTCACCTGCCGCTGTTGCCCAACGCTAGTGCGGTGCAGTAGGGCTCTGCTCTGTTGGCTGCACAGTCAATATTTCTTCTGTGAGCACGCAGCTACTATATGCACTCACCTTCAAGCTCAGCAATCCACGCCGAAACCAGTTCTACACCCTCTTTATGTATCAGTGATCTGCCTAGTTCAGGCATCATCATGGCTGGACTGTCTGTGTCTAAACGAAAGCTGAGAATGGACAGTTCCGGGTGCCCTGGAACAATGGAGTAAAGGCGTCCGCCAGTGCCACTGCCAGCTGCCACAGGCGGCTTGCAGTAACCCATAGCAGACTTTGGATGGTCCTCGTAGTCTAGTAGTAGACCTGAGGTGTCTGCGGCTCCCGCAGCGTTATGGCAGTGGCCACAGTTTATGTCCAAATAAGAGCGTGCCCTGTGACTGAGGCTTGCGGCCTGATCAGCCCAAAGCGCGTTACTAGGCGCTGGTTCGCTGACACCTTGCAGCATGCCCTTGCTCTGCCAATGGGCAAGTTGGTTGGCCTGGTAAAGGCTAGATGTTCTATTCAGGTGCCGGGCTTTAATGCCGATTGGCAGAATATCTTTGTTGGTGTGATTTGTCGCATGACAGGAGGCGCATTGGTTGCTGCTAGGCACCAGATAATTCAGCGATTTTTGGTTGGTCAACGTGTATTTTTTTAACTTTCCAGTAATGCTCAAATAAGCATCATCTCCATCCCAGACATAGGGTAACGCGTCCCAGCCGTCGACTTGCTTGATCAACAGCCGCGTTTCTACAAGCTCGTGAGTAGACGTCGATACATCTCTTGGGTCGCCTTGCCAGGTGCTTGTAGTGATCAGTCTCCCTTGACTGTCTTTGGCATAGAAGAAGGTCTTGCTGATAATGCTGCCTACAGGCATGTTGAATGTGTCAGAAGGGTGGTAGTCGGCGCTTTCACCAACTGGCACAAACACCGTTCTTAGCTTCAGTGCGTAGTCAGAAAATAGTGCTGTATTTAGTTCATAGACCACTGCGGAGTCGTGAACTTTGAGCTGTGTGCCCTGCAGTTCGATAATGCCCCAATCCGACAAGGCTTGAGGGTATTCATCGACGCTGAAATGTTTCACTTCACCTTGGCCGCAACCGACTAATGTGGTGGTCCAGAGAGCGGTCGTAAGTGCCCTGGTAATGAAATTACTCAAAATCTAGGCGTCCGCAAACACAATAGGCGCCAGTTTAGCTACTGTGCAGTCATGCTTTTGCATATCTACCCCGGCGCCTTTAAATTCATTGCCAGCATCTACGCTGAGCAACTGCGCGTTGCCGTTTTTGACGCAGATGACCTGTTTTTCATCTGCTTTGTTGGGATCAATGATGCCGTCCCAAATGATATCTGGGAATGCGCCATCAACGCCGTAAATTGCATCTCTCAACTGTACAAGGTAGTCGAAGCCTGGGTTGGTGCCGCCGCCAGAGAAGGTATTGTCATAAATAAGAATTTCCTCTGGATAGGGGTCAAATTCTGCAGCCAACTCTTGCTGTCCTGCGTAGTTGGCGCTGAAGTAACTAGAAATCACAATATTTGCCGTATTGTTGTCGGCAATGCGATTGTTGAAAATTTCTACCTGGTCGTTGGAGTTGACCATGACACCTGAGCCTGCGGGTACGCCAGAAACAGCTGTGCCGGGGGCTGCAAAATTGGCAGTATTATTGCTGTTTACTTCGTTGTCATAGACCCTAGTTGCATAGCCACGTTGAGCAATATTGGGCATGTTGAAGACCAAAATGCCGCCAGTATTGTTGTTGGCGATGTTGTCATAGACGTCTGCGCCAATAGAATTTTCTATTTCTATGCCAGCAACATTAAACTCGGCGCGATTATTACGAACAATAACTTGCTTTGACTGGCCTACGTAAATGCCAGCGTCTGAAGCTGCAATAGCGACGTTCCCTTCGAGCAAAACGTTGGTGGTTTGTACGGGATAAATACCGTAGGCACCATTGTTCACATCAGGTCCATTGGTCCACTCAGTTCGTACTCGGCGGATAACAATATTATTACCTTCGTTGACTTTTAGTGCGTCGCCAACGGTATCTTCAATGGCAAGATCTTCAATAGTGAAATCACTGGCACTTACAGATAAGCCTTCGGCCCCGGCAACTTGACCCTTAAAGCTCAGGATAGATTTCTCCATGCCTTGGCCGCGTATGGTTACACCGTCAGTATTTAGGATTAGTGAGCGCTCAAAGGAGTAAGTGCCCTGCGGTACAGTAATGACGTCGCCGGGCTTTGCGGTTTCTAGCGCTTGGCGGAAGCTCTCTTGAAAAGACATTTCAGGTGCTTGACTGCATGCGCTGATCACTGCGCTAAGCGCCAAAGTACTTATCAGCTTTATTGCATTCGAATTCATCATATTCCCCTCCCAGGTATTTGATGTTTGCGGTGCTTAGTTAAAACAGCACCAACGTTCGGTCGATGGTCCAAAAGGTGGCTACAATACCCATGCCGTAGGCGGCTATGGAATAAAGATAGCTTTCGCGCAGATTAAATCTTTGAGTGAGTTTTTGCCATAGCCAAGCGATAACAAGGAACAGTCCAATAATCACCAGTTGACCTAATTCTATGCCGATATTGAAAAGCAAAAGGCTGCTCAAAATAGCGTCTTCAGGTAGTCCAATGTCGGTTAAGGCACCAGCAAAGCCCAAGCCATGTAGTAGGCCAAAGAAGAATGCCATTAACCAGGGCTGGCCTTGGGTAAGTACAGAGCGCTGCTCAGGCTTTTGCGCCAGTTCTCTGGCCAGGAAAACAATAGACAGCGCGATAACTGCTTCAACTGGACCCTGTTTCAGTGCAACCACATCGTAAATGGATAGACCTAGCGTAATGCTATGGGCAACAGTGAAGGCTGTGACGGTCTTTAACAACGACCATGGATTGCGAATAAATAGCACTAAGCCAATGACAAAAAGCACATGGTCTATGCCACCCAAAAGGTGCTCAATACCAATGACTAAATAGCCCACGCTCGTGGTGCTGGGTGTGCTCAAATTTATGCTCGGATTAGTGGGGCGCAAAATAAAGTTGTTAACGGTGCCATCGCTTTCAACAAAACGTAATAAAACGTCGGTGATTGAGGTAGAGAGGCCCTTAATTGAGATGTCGCCCTTGCCGAGTGCGCAGTTGGTTTGCCAGCGCTGGATGAGTGCATTTGAAGTGATGCTGGGCGGTCCAACTTCCTGCATTTCACAATGATTAGGAAAGATCGGTTCAATAGGCAGTCTGCGATTTTCAACAATGGGTTGTTTCCACAGCACTTCAAAGCTCACTGGGTTATCAGTATTTTGCGCATTGGACGTATCGATAATTTCTAGATAGGCCGGTCGCACTTCATCCGCATGCAAATTAGTGCCGGCAAAACCCAGCAATGTCGCGGCCAATGCCCCTACGGCTAATAATAACTTGATCCTAATACTGTACATGGGGCGCAGCGTTCATCAGTGAAATAAGTCTGAGTGGTGTTTGCTTTAAGTTCATTCTGACGAGACGCTTTTACTGAGTGCCAGAGGGCGTGGTAGCCGATTGTTCTGGGTAGACAATAGAATACTTCGCCTTAAGGTTGGTAAAATAATTCTCATTGGCCACTTTGCGTTGGGCTTGCTGCCAATCTACTTTGACTTTTTCTATCACTTCATTGAAGGGCTGAGTTCTGGCCGCAGCAATGTTAAATATTTTTACTACGTGCCAGCCGTAAGCTGATTTGAGCGGTCCCTGCCATTTGTCGCCGGTGGATAGTTCAGCCAACTTTTCAGCAAAGTCTCGGCCAAACAAGTTGCCGACGTCGCGTTTTGATCGCAGGGCGTACTCCTTTTGCAGCATAAAAGGGTCGCCCTTCAACGTTGCATCGGTTAATGCCTGTACTGCAATGGCTTGGCTGTTATCCCGGCGGTCCGATGAGAAGTAGCGGTGAGCGAAGCTGAACTTGGCAGGTTCCATATACTGGTCTGTCTGCGCAGTATAAAAACCTGTCTCTTATACACATCTGACGCTGCCGACGAATAGAGAGGTGTAGA
>CAJXUL010000140.1 GCA_913060615.1 uncultured Gammaproteobacteria bacterium
TCGTCGGCAGCGTCAGATGTGTATAAGAGACAGACTTAGAGCTGGTCGGCTCAATTCAAGACAGCGAGGCAAAAGGGCGCCGCAGAGACCTGCTGATTAGCGATGACGAGGTTTATCAACTCTATGCAAAACATGTTACAGAATCCGTATGCAGGGTAGGTGACCTAGGCCGCTGGTGGAAACGCTTGGACCGCAGTGCTCAGGAAGAGCTTTTTTTTACGCAAGAGCAATTACTCCGCAACGCCTCAACGCGCCTCAGCGACACTGATTTTCCTAATACGCTGAATTTGGGAGGCGTTGATCTGGCGCTGAGTTATAGCTTTGCGCCGGGTGAGGCTTCGGACGGTATCACTATGACCATTCCAGTGGGCGTTCTCCATGGTGTTGGATCCGAGCCACTGCAGTGGTCTGTACCAGGCATGTTCCCCGCTGTAGTGGAACAGTGGCTGCGCACACTACCCAAAAATAAACGCAAATTGCTGGCGCCGCTGCCAGACAAGCTTGACGAAATTGTTGTTCGTTTACTAGCCGATAACGTTTACCGCCAAGGTCGTTTTCTCTCAGCCCTTGGTTCGGTGTTGCAAGATCTGTATAAAATTTCCGTAGATGCCGCGGACTGGGATGCCCAGCGCATTCCCACCCACTTACAGATTAACGTCAGAGTGGTAGATGAGCAGGGTCGCATCCTTGCCGCTGGAAGAAATCTAAATGAAATTAAGGCGCAGTTGTCTAACGTTGAAACTCATGCGTCATTGGAAGTCTTTCAAGTCTATGAGCGAAACGATTTGCAGCAGTTTCCAGATTCAGAAATTGCGGGTCATGTTGTAGTAGAGGAGGGTACGGCTCCAGTGATGGCCTATCCGGGATTAGTAGATGCCGACGGCGGCGTTCAGCTGAAGTTGTTTGAAACAGCACAGTTAAGAGATCAGGCGAATAGACGAGGTTATCCGAAGTTAGCCTTACTCCAAGTCGGCAAGCCAGTTAACTTTTTCCGTCGTGAACTTGCTAAGGAAAAGCAGCTTGGATTGTATTTTGCGGGTATAGGTAGCGCCGAAGTTCTACGCGAACAACTGATGCTCAATGTTGCTTGGTATTGTTATTTTGAGGGCAGGGAGCTGCCCGCCAACGCGAGTGAATTCGCCCAGCGCTTAGATGAGTGCAGAGGCGATCTGAACGATATTTTTCGTAACACGGTTAAGCACCTTACAGAAGCATTTCAACTCCGCTTTAGCATAGTGAATAAGTTAGATAGCTTTGGTTCTAGCGCTTACGCAGACAGCGTTGAGGATATTCGCAAACATATTCAACGCATAGTACCCGGCAACGTTTTACAAATTACCCCTATGCGCTTTTTGCCATTACTGCCACGTTTGTTACAGGGTGTAGTGACACGGATAGAAAACCTCCAAGGTCATGTGCCAAGAGACCGTGATCTAGTCAAGCAAATACAGCCTCTTGAGAATCGACTTGCAGCCATCGCTGGCAATGAGTTGCATGATGCAGAGCATCTATTGGAGTTGAAATATTACTTAGAAGAATTGCGGTTGAAGTTTTTTGCCGAACCCGTCTCACGACAGAAAGTCAGCTCGCACCCTTTACCTCCGGCCCAATGGAAGGTCTCGGAGAAGCGCGTTGGTGAAAAGTTGTTGCTAGAAGAGCGGCGGGTTGGCCTTGCGTAAGTTTGTTCGCGTTGAGGGGGTGCTCTGCCGCTTGTACATTTTGATTAAGAAGAGTACTTTTCTTCAATCTACACAGCGGTGATAACAGGGCTTTAATGTGTCAATAAGCCTAGCAGTATTGAATACAAAAACTGAGCTTGGACGTGCTTTTCTCGAAAAAGTGGCACGCTTGGGTATCAGCGGTGTCAGCCAAATAAGTGTTGGGGATCTGATGGCACCCAAACCGTCAAGCGATCTCCAGACACTTGAAATAGTCGTCTGCGCTAGCCTTGAAGACATCCAGTTGTGTACTAACGCCAACCTTCTCAATTGCTGTGTTCTACTCAGTCAAGATCTGCCTTCTGCGGAAACGTTACATTCGGCTTTTGCGCTGGGCTGCATTGATTGCTGGCTTATGCAAATGGATAACGCTGAACTACTGCAACGTATAAATACGGTTGAAAATCGATTCACGCGCATGGCCCAACAGCTGGATGACAGCGCCCAACGTCTTGTGGATATGCAGTTTGAACTTGAGCAAGACCAGCTGCAGGGGCAGCAGATTCAGCGTGGCATGCTGCCAAAACAAGACAAAATCATTGATCGGTTTTTATGTTCGCGCTGGTTAGCGCCGTCGCTCATATTGAGCGGCGACTTTGTAGATTACTTTCCTTTGCAGAACAAATACCTCGCCTGTTTTTTGGCGGATGTTGCTGGCCATGGAGCGTCATCTGCATTGCTCACCGTACAGCTAAAAAATATTTCCTGGCGCTTACAGCAGAAATTTGGCAGTCCATCGTTTAATTCGCCCGGCGCAATGCTCGGCTGGATAAACGCGACCCTTATTGAGCAGTCTATTGAAAAGCACGTGGCTATGTTTCTTGGCATTATCGACAAAGAAACAAATGTGCTGCATTACAGTACGGGTGCCCAGTTTCCGCCGGCCATGCTAGTGAACGCTCAGGGCGAAATCAGTGTGTTGGAGCAAAGTGGCAAGCCGTTGGGACTGTTTCCCGATGCCCACTACCATTCAGACTCTATTGAAATGCCGGTCGATGCTCAGCTGCTGGTTTTTTCTGATGGCGTACTTGATTGCCTCTCGCCAGCCGACCTTGCGGAAAAAGAGGCTGCCTTGCTACAGGCAATCGCTCAAAGCGATGGTGCAGCCGCGTTATGGGACATGTTAAGAGCGCAGTTTGAGGGCGTAGATGATATGAGTTTAATGGCTGTAAAACGCATCTCCTGAGGAGTATGCTGCCGCCGGTAAATTCGTGCCACTGACAAAGGACTAATAGGTGACGGGTAGTATCAACGTAGGTGATAGTGACGGAACCCATATCATTCGTTTCGAGGGTGATGTGCGCGTTGGCCTGTGCAATGCTTTCGACAACTACTGTCAAGGCATGCTCGAAGACTCGAAATTTTGCGCAGTGATTGTGGATTTAACGTCGACTAATGTTATCGACAGTACCGCTCTTGGTAGTTTGGCAAAACTGTCCTTGGGCGTTAAAGCACTTAAAGGTCAGGTGCCCACGCTCATTTGTAACACCCCGAATATTCAGCGCATCTTGCAGAACATGGGTTTTGACGATGTCTTTGCCATTGTGCCAGATGTAGAAAACAGCGCCGTAGCGCTGCAAACTTTACCCGCGCTTTCAGATCTGGCGGTAGACGGCACGCGTGAAAAAGTCATTGAAGCGCATAGGCTGCTTATGTCCATGAATGACGCAAATAAAACGGCATTCAAACAATTGGTAGACGCACTGGAGTTAGAGGCAATTGAGCACCGGACCACATCTGGCGATTAATGCGGCGATAGACCCAACTCAAAGGCCCTTATAAGCAGGCTCTTCAAGTTAAAGTGCCAAATAGTGCCGATTAGTGCCAAAAGGTTAAAGGGCTTTGGCCTTAAGCTTTGCTTCAATAAACCTAGAGTGAGACAAGTACAAAAGATCTGAAGTTTTTCTAATTGAATGTTCTTCCATTACGTCTATGCCGTCTTCTGCTAGAGCTATTTGCCAAAGCGCGGTGACTACCGCAAATTTTTCTTCTTCACTCATAGATTCATTGAGAAAGCTCGTATATCCGTGGACGCCAACGCTTTCCCTTACTCTTTCTTCGGCATCTGCAACGATACTCATCACGGCATCTTCTTCCACAGAAAACATTTGTTTGAGTAAAGTTTTCGCTGTTACTAATTCAGATTGGGAGATTTCATGATCTGCCCAAACCACCTCAAACATCAGCGCTGCTGCTGCGAGGGCGGGGTCTAATGCCGCATCTTCTGCTGGTACTTCTTCGCGACTAAAAAGCTTGCGTAAACTGCTTAGCATAGGTGTCCTCTTGACTATTTGTTGGGTTCACTTGGTTAAAAGCCTCAGCGATGAGGCTGCTGTCATTGTCTTTTAGTCTTGTTTGATCACTGAGTATTTGTCTAAATCTTCGCGCGCCAGGTCTACCGTTAAAGCAATGCAAAAGATGCTTAGTCAGGCTGTGTAGCCGATCTCCGTTTTGTAAAAAGCTTTGGGCGTAATCCTGGTAGCTGGTAAGGATTTCTTCTTCACTGTAAGTGAAGTCGGGGTCGTAAATTTTTTGCTCCAGCTGACTCAGAAATGTAGGGTTATGGTAGGCAGCACGACCAATCATTACGCCGTCTGCCCACTGTAAGAGTTCTTCAGTTTGCTCGAGATTGGTTATGCCCCCATTAACAATAAGCTCTAAGCTTGGATGCAGCTCTTTAATGGTTTTGGCCTTGTCCATGGTCAGTGGCGGAATTTCTCGATTCTGAGCCGGGGAGAGGCCACCCAACACTGCGACTCTGGCATGCAGGTAAACCCGCTTGCAGCCGGCACCGGCAATTTCCCCGATGAACTTTTGTAAAAATTCCATGGTGGCGAACTCGTTGTTGTCGCCCTTAGTTTGAATGCCTGTTCTACATTTGACAGTAATCGGGATTGAGCATTGAGCTTGCATTGCTTTGACACATGAGGCCACGAGCTCTGGTTCACGCATCAAGCATGCGCCAAAGGTGCCTTTCTGTACTCGGTCCGAGGGGCAGCCGACATTGATATTCACTTCATCAAAACCGCGCTCCTCAGCCATAGCCGCGCACTCGGCCAGTGCGGCGGGGTCATTGCCGCCTAGTTGCACTGCCACTGGGTGTTCACAATGATCGTGGTCTAATAGATGAGTTTGCTTGCCGTAAAGCAGCGCGCCAGTAGTCACCATCTCAGTAAACAACAGTGCTGAAGGTGAGTATTGCCGGTGCAAATAGCGGCAATGTCTATCGGTCCACGCCATCATCGGCGCGACACAAACTAACTTATTGCTTTTCAAAGACAAAACTCCATGACACGTGCTTAGGTCCAGTGGGTTGCGGCGTGATTTAGCCGTAGTCTAATGCTATGCCAGCAGATCTGCCAATTTTCGTTCCCAATAACAGGGCAAATACAGGCGAGTAGATAATACGAGATCATTTATGGGCAAATAGCGGGCTAGTGGTGGATCTGTGGAAATTGCATAAGAAAAATTTCTCGAGCCAAAAGGCAATTAGATACAATTATTTGCGGGCTTTGTGATCAATAAATGCGCCCCGCTTACATTTTGAAACGTTTTTTCGGTATCTGGGGCGTATTTTGCTAATTCTGTAACATTTTGTTTCACTTTTTATCCATTTTTCTCTTCATTTTTCCTTCATATTCTTTAGTGTCGGTTGTAGGATAGACGCTTCGGAATTATTGCTTGAACTTGGAAAATATAGATTCTCAGTCCGCAAAATAATCCAGCGAAATTTTAGGGATTCCATGTTCAGACAGCGAACAATAAAAAAATCGGTGCATGCAATAGGCACTGGTGTTCATTCTGGCGCAAAGGTTCGCATGAGCCTTCGTCCTGCTAAGGCCAGTTCTGGTATTCAATTTGTGCGTTCTGATTTAGATGTGTCTAATAGTGTTTTAGCCTGTGCCGAGAGCGTTTCAGACACCGCTTTGTCTACAACCATTTCTCAAGGTTCGGTAAACATCGCAACGGTAGAGCATTTGATGTCCGCTTTGTGGGGACTAGGCATAGATAATCTTGTTATAGAACTGACTGCGGAAGAAGTACCGATTATGGACGGTAGCGCTGCGCCCTTTATTGATATGATTAATAGCGTGGGCATTCTAGAGTTAGACGAAGCCAAGCAATATATAAGAATTAATCGAGAAATATCGGTAAGCCAAGGGGAAGCGACTGCGTCATTGAAGCCTTATTCTGGCTTTAAGGCCGGTTATACGTTTGTTGCCAACCATGCAGTATTCAACCGTTACCCGAAATATGCGGAATTGGACTTCAGTACTACCTCCTATGAAACAGCAGTTAGCGGCGCGCGATCATTCGGCTTACTTAAAGAACTTCCCCAAGCCCAAGCAATTAACAAGTGTTTAGGGTCTAGCTTGGACAACGCCGTGGGTATTGATGACCATGCCGTCGTTAATGAAGGTGGCCTGCGCTATCACGATGAGTTCGTTAAACATAAACTGCTCGACGCAATAGGCGACCTCTACCTGCTAGGGCGGCCAATATTGGGTGCATTTGACGGCTATATGTCTGGCCATGCATTAAATAACAAATTGGCTAGGGCTTTGCTGCGTTGCGATGATGCCTGGGATGTTGTGAGCTACAATTTGGATGATCAAGCCAACCCTCAAGAGATCTTAGTTAAACAGGCGGCAGTCGCGGAATAACCGTCAACTTTTAGTGCCTTTGAATCACTAAATTAGGTTTTTTGTTTTAAACGGGACGAGTAAAAATAGGTGGCTTGCTGCCTTTCTTTTTTACTCACTCCTACTCCTTGGTCTATTCTGGAAGACCAAGGTATTTCTTATGCAGATCCGACTCCAAGAGCTCACGTTGCTCCAAAATTGGGCGACTGGGGCAAAAAACACCAAAAAACGCCAATAATTGTTCCTTAAGGGAATAAGATCATTGGCAATAAAACCTCAGATCCTTATAATTCCTGCGGCCTCGTTTGCGCGCACTTTTTGTGTGTAGAAATCTTCCTAGGACAGCTGCCCTGCAGCCGTGTCCTATAGTCCAATCGATGCCTCTACTTAGTGTAGAAATTAAATAGTTCTTAAAACGTTATCTTCGCAAATGGGCAATCTAGTTCATTTGACTTTAGATAATGGCGAGGCGTGAAACGAAGCGTGAAACAGCGCGTGAAAATAGGTGCTCATGATTAAGATTAAAAAAGGCTTGGATTTGCCCATTTCCGGCAAGCCAGCGCAGGTTGTTGAAGAGGGTCGGGGTGTTCGTTCGATAGCAGTGCTCGGAGACGACTTTCCTGGCATGAAACCCACCATGAACGTGGCGATCGGTGACCAAGTCAGAAAAGGGCAACCGCTATTTTCTGATAAAAAGACAGAAGGCGTTGTTTATACTTCTCCTGCGGCAGGCACCGTCACTGGCATCAATAGAGGAGCAAAGAGGTCTTTTATCAGCGTTGTTGTCGAAGTTGCTGAAGGTGGAGAAGAGACTTTTCCCGCTTATTCCCACGAAGAGATTGTATCTTTGCAGCGCAAAGACATTGTAGATCAGCTGCTCACTAGTGGCAGTTGGCCCGGCCTTAGAACCAGGCCTTATTCTAGAGTGCCTGCGCCTAATACAACGCCAAACTCTATTTTTGTCACAGCTATTGATACTAATCCTCTAGCAGCAGACCCTAAAGTTGTTATTGCTGCCAATGAGACCGCTTTTTCTGCGGGTCTTTCGGTGTTGAGCAAGCTAACAGATGGCCCTGTGCATCTTTGCCAAGACGATAGCCAAGCATTGGCTGCGTCAAATGAGAGTACTGTTACCAATCATGTGTTCTCAGGGATTCACCCAGCGGGTTTGCCAGGTACACATATACATTTCATTGATCCGGTTGGGCCGAATAAGACCGTTTGGTTTGTTGGCTACCAAGACGTAATCGCTTTTGGTCATTTGTTTTTAACCGGTCGAATCTACTCAGATCGAGTTATCTCGATTGCCGGACCAGGAGCGGTTAATCCGCGCTTGGTTAAAACTGTGATGGGCGCAAATTTAGAAGAACTGACAGCAGGTGAGGTTGTTGACGGCGATCAGCGAGTTATATCTGGTTCTGTTTTGGCCGGTCGCACGGCTAAAGGGCTAGAGAGTTTTCTTGGTCGTTACCATAACCAAGTTTCTGTACTGTCTCTTATACACATCTCCGAGCCCACGAGACGGACTCCTATCTCGTAT
>CAJXUL010000141.1 GCA_913060615.1 uncultured Gammaproteobacteria bacterium
GAGATAGGAGTCCGTCTCGTGGGCTCGGAGATGTGTATAAGAGACAGGCTAAATAATGCCATCTCTGAAATTATTCGCTGGCAAACGCCACTTTCACATATGCGTCGCACCGTTATAAACGATACTCATATCGGTGAGCAGGCAGTTAAAAAGGGGGACAAGATTGTGATGTGGTATTACTCGGGCAACCGCGATGAACGCATGTTTGAGAATGCCGACAGCATTGACATTACTCGAGCCAATGCGCGCAATAATATTTCTTTCGGTTTTGGCATGCACCGCTGTTTGGGTATGCGTTTGGCAGAGATGCAAATGCGTGTGCTGTGGCAAGAAATTATGACCCGTTGGCAGCGCATAGAAATTGTCGGTGATGTGACGCGCGTAGAGTCTAACTTTATCAACGGCTATGAAAGTATGCCTGTGCGTATTGTTGCTTAAAGATTAAGTGCGTTCACACGGCATGCTGTTTAGGGCTCAGTGTCGCTTGTGCCTTAACAACTGCTAACTTGTCACCACGCCTCTTCGTTAGTAGGTCAGTCGGTTTAACCCTGAACGGTTAAAACTCGTTCGGTGATCAGGTCGACCATCGGCCACATAATGTGATCTAAAGCCGAGGACGGCGATTGTTTGTTTGAGCCAAATCGAGCGATGACCAATTCATTTGCTGGGTCTATGTAAAGTACCTGCCCATGAGCGCCCCTAGCCACCGGGCAAATACGATCCTGCAAGTGACGAATCCACCATTGGGAGCGGTAGGACCAATTCTTTAAGGTGGGTACTTTGGGAATAGGTGTTTGGCCGCGAGCAAACTTGGCTAAATCCCCGCCTGCAAAAATGCTGTCAATGACCCGTTTGGGTATTACTTGTTTGTCACCCACCTTACCTTGTAGGCGCATGAGCTCACCGAATCTAAGCAAGTCGCGTAACGTGGTGCTGCAAGTTGTTTCGCTGCCTGCGTCGTCAAGCATGTAATAGCCGTCTCTTTCAGCACCTATGTTTTGCCAAATTTTTTCAGACACTTGAGTGGCTAAATCTTTGTTGCCTGCGCGCCTGACCAACCAACCGAGGACAAAAATATTCGGTTCTCTATAAGCGAAAACTTCGCCGTGGACTCCGCCAGATTGTATGTTGGGTAGGACATCAGCAATAGACTCTGGTGTTGTGCCGCTTTTATGCGGCGCCATACCCATGGCTCTAAGGAAACGCCAAATCTCTGATTTTGGGTCCGTGTAATCTTCATGGAATGCCATGTTAATTTGCATGTCCATTACTTGGCGTACTGTGGCGTCTGCCCAAGCCGACTGCGCCAGTTCTGGTATTAGTTCTGTGACAGGGGCGTGTTCGCAAAGCTTGCCTTCATCAATTAGGCATTCTGCAATAGTCCCTACAAAAGATTTGTTGGCAGATTGTAGTATGTGAGGTTTGCTGGGCGAGCTTGCGCCGAAATAGGCCTCGTGAACTAATTTACCTGCGTGTAACACGGCGATGCTGTCTGTGCAGGTGCTGCTCAGAGCATCTTGCCAAGTAAGGGTTTCACCGAAAGTGGTGGTCACGGTTGTGTTTTCTAGATCAAGAGTGGGCCCATGTTTCAGCTCACGTGCAGATTCTGGACCACGCGAAAAAGATTTAGTGGGCACCAACTGCTGAATATTTGAAAAGCTCCAGCGCAGTTTCGGCCAGTCGTAATACGAGCCGTCATTGAAACGCACAATTTGCTCTTTGGTTGGCGGAAACCCTTGCATCCAATAGTTAGGGTCTTGTGTGAGTTCTTCTAAAGTAGGGTTGGCCATTGGGCGAATTTAGCATATCTATCAAATATTACGAATCCTGTTAACGTAGGTGGCGCAATTACTGGGATATAGGGGTTAATCATGGCTAACAAGGCTTCATTCAAACGTGCACGTCCAGCAGCGCCAAATCAATCCGTTTTATTTAATTGGGTAAAAGAGTTAGTCGAGCTCACCGAAACGTTTCCTGAGTTTCGACGTTTCGGCACAGCTGGGGATGCAGCCGGCAGACAGTGGATTATAAAAACCTTGCAAGGTTTAGGTATTGAAAATATCACTGAGCAAACCTATCCGGTGACTGTGCGGCATTACCATCAATGGCAACTCAGTGTTGGCGGGGCAGAGATTGAATGTTTCTTTATGAACGGTTCCCAGTTCACTGATGCAAATGGTGTAGAGGGCGAGCTTGTTTATATTGGTGACAAGGTGGATCCAGAGCAAGACTTAACCGGCAAAATTGTCCTCTTCGATTTGAAAAGCGGTCCTGCCATGAAAGGCGCGGCGTTCAGCCATGTGTCTGAGTACACCTACGATCCCCAAGGGCTATTGCCGCAATCTACGATAGGCGGCACAGGTGGCCCAGCACCGTCTAATTTTCCATCTCCATATTACGAAGCAGCACGGCAGGGCGCGTTGGGGTTTGTCGGCATTTTTGCTAACAGGCCCTCCAATGTAGACAGCTTCTTCGCAGATCCAACCGGCATGGTACAAACAAAAATCCCCGGGCTATTTCTAAAAGACTCATCAGGCAAAGCGCTGCTAGAACAATTGCGTGAGCAGCCAGCAGGGTTGCGCGGCAAGATTACGCTTTTGGGCGAATCTGAAGAATCTACCAGCGGCAATATTATCGTCCACGTACCCGGACAAAAAAGCGAGGCCATGCTGGTAAATACCCACCATGACGCAGGCTGGTCTGGGGCTGTTCAAGACGCTTCAGGAGTAGCCGTGGTCATGGGACTAGCCGCTTTTTATAGCCAGTTTCCCTCCAACTACATTCAAAAAGATTTGTATTTTGTTTTCAACGGCTGTCACTACAACTGGAACTATCCATTTGGCGCGAATCAGTTTGCGGACATGAACCCAGACATTATGCAGCGACTGGTGTTGTGTTTTGGTGTGGAGCACATCGGTAAACGTTTTATTGGTGTGGACGGAAAGATGGTGGATACCGGCGAGGTAGAACCAAGATTTATTTGGGCGCCGCGGAATAAGATGCTGTTTAACGCAGCGGTCAGCGCTGTTGAAAATAACGATCTGCATTCAACTGCAATTACTAAACCAGGGGCTATTCCGCTCTATGGCGAAACACAAAGTTATTTCCTTGGCGGCATACCGTGCTTTTCAATTATGTCTATGCCTGAGTATTTATTCTTCGCAGAAGACACCATAGATAAGGTGGCGGAAGATCAGTTGGTGCCCGTTATGACCACGGTGCTGGATATAATGGATACGGCAATGTACATGCCCAAAACTTGGATAACCCACATTGATAAGTGATGCGGCTAAGCGCCAAGTGTAGGGGGCTAGGCTTAGAGGGCTAAGCTTGATGTGCAAACAGCACCGAGTAGGCCCGGTGCTGTCTCACTTCAATGCCTTGGAAGCTAAATTTCTAGAAGTACACTTTCTAGAATTGAACCTTCTCGGAACATGCTTGCGAAAAAAAGGGCTACTGCATTTGTTGAATCATTAAATGCGATTGATGCAGATCGTTAACGCAGGTTGCAGCAGGCTGCATGCTAGCTTTAGCCATTGCTTTTGGCATAACGCCGCTTCGAACGCTGTCCATTAGTTTAGCCATGTCACTGGTCGCTCCGGTAAACATGCCGACATAGTCAAAGCCGCTGATGCCGAAAGCGGGTACGAATATACTGCTGGCAACATTGGCACCAGTTGTCTTATTCATTAGCTTCGTCATCTTAGGCACAAACTCCATAGCGTCTTGCATGGTCTTACCGTCGTTCAACTGACAAACGCTAGTAATAAGCGGCTTTTCCTGGATGGTAGGTATTGGTCCACCAACATTACGCACGCCGAGAATCACTGGCTTGTCACAAGTAACCATTCCGTAAAATTCCCCAACCACTTTCTGACCCTTAGTGCCAAAAACTTCATTGCTCGCGTAGTAATCTACCCAGGTTGGGAAGTAGTTTACCCAACGCACATCAGCTTCATCGTATGGAGGGTTGATTGCGATGGCTTCCCATAGGTAGCTGTTCATTTTTAGATTGTTTGTGGTGGCAAATTGATTGACGGTACTTTTACCAAAAGCCACTACATCAGCAGGACTGACACCTTCATTTAGTGTGCATTCGTAGATTACGGAAACAGCGCCATTAGTTGGAGCGTGATGATCTGCAACGCTTTGGGCTGAGATTGTCAGCGCGCAAAGTATAAGTATGATTTTTTTCATTATTATTACCCTTATTATTATTATTATTATTTTTTGCGAAGTCGCACCTGGAAACTATACTGCTATCGCAGAGTTCTCAAGGTTTTATGTCGTGGAAATTATATTTATGTGGCATGAAAAGTTATGCCAAAGGCAGCAATTTTGCACATATATAAGAGAATTGGTTGAATTACTGCAGAGTGTTTGGCCACTGTACAAGAGTACGAACTAGCTAGGTCTGAATTTCCAGCGTTTGATAGGCATGTAGTGACTAAAACGACGTTAGATGCAGGGGCATTCGGGGCGCGAGTGATACGGTTCTGGGGGATCTTTAAACGATTAACGAAAAAATGCGTTGTCAGCACCAGGGAACCCTGGTGCTGATATTAGTAGACCAACTGCGTGAGGGCGGGTTAAGTAGCCGCCACCGACTCACTAGCCCGGCGGCGTAGCAATACACCAGCGCGGTAGTAGTGGAAGATACTCCAGATGATTATCACTAAGGTACACATCAGCGCGTAGCGCAGGCTGTCCTCGCCATAAGCAGGCACAAACTGGTCGCTTAAGAAGCCGACGGTGAATGGACCTAGCCCCAAGCCAATGATATTGATTACAAACAAGTTGATGGCCGCGGCGACCGAGCGCATGTGCAGTGGTGTCTCATTTTGGATGAGCGCAAATCCGGGTGCCACATAGACTGTGCCAAGGGCTGCAGGAATCGCGTAAGCCCAAATTGCGGCAGAAGCGGTCTCTGCTACAAAGGCGAGATACAACATGGGAATGGTGAAAATGCTGGCGATTGCAATTACCCACGGTAGCCATTGTGGGCCCCATATGCGCGCAAGGCCGTCTGCGATACGACCCCCCATATAGATGCCTAAAGCACCGCCAACGCCAATGAGTAGGGCTAAGTAACTGCCTACAGCACCGGTGCCCATCTCGTGTATACGCACAAGGTATATAGGCACCCAAATAACCGACGCATAGCCGGTGAAAGCCACCAAGGTGCCGGCGATAATAACGTTGCGTAGCACGTGGTTGTTCCAAAGGAATTTCACCACATCTAAAAACGGAGGCGGCGGTTGTATCTCAGTGATGTTCTCAGAATAACCTCGAGGCGGCTCTTTCACTGTGTAACGCACAAGTGCTGCCAGTAAAATGCCCGGCAAACCCACCACAACAAAGGCTGTTTTCCATCCGTACCATTCGTTAATCCAGCCACCCACCAAGAAGCCGATCAAAATACCCCAGTTAATGCCGGTACCAAAAATAGCCATAGCCGTAGCACGGCGCTCTGGTGGGTACAGGTCTGCAATCATAGAGTGAGAGGGCGGGTTAGAACCGGCTTCGCCAACGCCAACACCAATGCGTAGCAGCAACAACTGCATAAAGTTTTGCGCCGCACCGCAAAGAGCGGTCATAAGGCTCCAGGTGAAGACAGAAAACGTGATGAGATTACGGCGGTTACGGCGGTCAGCCCACATGGCCATAGGCATGCCTAGGGTGGCGTAGAAGAACGCGAACATAATGCCGGTCAACAGACCTAACTGAGTGTCAGAGATCATTAATGACTCTTTAATAGGCTGGCCCAAAATCCCCATAATTTGGCGATCCACATGGCTAGAGGTAAAAACCAACACCAGCACGAACAAAGTATAGCTGCGTTGGCGTTCAGAAATTTCAGGTTCGTTCGGATTATTCAAAACAAAATCTCAAGCAAGTAAAGGCGGGCATTGTGACATTGACGGTGGGGTTGTCATAGGGGCGAGGAGAGGGTGTGTTGAGCAAAACTAGAGTCTCGGATATACGTGGCGTTTTTCTTCGACGTTCGAGGGATACCTCCAAATTGTAATGTTTTGGCATGGAGCGGCAGCATCTCACTGCCATAGAAGGCTGGATATACCACAGTATGTTTAAAGGCTAGCGGCGTTAATTTTGCTAGTCGCGATGTAGTTAACAACTCGTTTAGGGGAGTGTTTGCCCCTCCCGTCTTAATGTCTATTGACAGCGCAAGGCCCAAGATGGGATTAGCCATTCAAGCTCGTAATATCAACAGTTAAAAAGGTTGTAGATTTGTGACAATGCTCTTGAATGCAGAAGGTTTAGAAAATGACGTTATTCTTTGGCGGTATATGGATGTTGGAAAATTCACCTCAATGCTCCAGAAAGAAATTATATGGTTGGCGAGAGCAGATACTTTTGCAGATAAACATGAAGGGCGCTTTCCAGAAGAAATGCGTGGTTATATAGAAAAGGCTTATGAAAATATGCCTAGTAATGACGAGTCGCCTGTTAGGGATGCCATCGACTTCCAAGACTACTTAGTCAAAAATACGTTTATTAGCTGTTGGCACAAAAATACTGAAGAAAGCATGGTGATGTGGTCTATGTATGGAAAAGACCAAAATTCCGTTGCTATTCAAACAACAATCGAGCGTCTAAAAGAAAGCGTAAATCCTGCGTCATTGACCGGAAACTCACTTTGGCTAAAGAAAGTTTTGTATGAAAACGCAGATGCAATTGATGGAGTTCTCTTATACGAAGACTGCTTTTTTAGAAAGCGTAGGCACTTTTCTTTTGAGAAAGAAGTGAGGATAAGCTTGGACACCTATTCTAATGAATGTCCGCGCAAAGATACTCCTGATGGTTACGAGTTAAATGTATCGATGGATACGTTGATTCATAAAGTATTGGTGCATCCTGACAGTAAGCCATGGTTTCTTGACGCCATTAAATCTGTAAGCGCCATATATAAATTAAAAGCGGATGTGGAAAAGGGGGAGTTTGGCTATGAATAAACTAACGGTTTGTTTGTATTTAAGTTGCAAAATGCCTATAATTTTTGGGTGGCTCGCCAATATCAACGATATTACAAATCTGCTCGCATAAATTCTTATCATAGGCTTATCCAGATTACCTAACCTGGTGTTTTTCTCTTGCCTAACTTATGTTTTTAGCGCAGCGCTCGTACAACGCCGCCCAATTTAGACGTGACAGCAGCTGTCATTTTGTGCCGCTATCAGTTCCCGCAGTTTTTTAATAAACTTCGCGGCTTTTCTAGAATGAGTAGTTTATGCAGTCATCTATTGTCATTGAAGCGAAGTTCCGTGGTCCACCTGATTCAGGTAACGGCGGGTATATTAGTGGCGCTTTTGCAGGGCACCTTTTTGCGCTAAGTGGCGCGCCAACTGATGGGGCCGGTGATGCGGTGCAGGTCACGCTTCGTGCGCCTACGCCTCTTGATGTAGAGATGCAGGTGGTTGGTGTAGATGCTGATCACCTAGATGTGAAGCAGGGCGAGGTTTTGATTGCTCAGGCCGAGCGTATTGAACTTGATTTAGATGTGCCTACGCCGCCGTCCTTTGCTGACGCCGCTGCCGCTGTTGGTGATTCGCCTGCCTTAAAGCCCGGTCTGAATTCTCTTGTTCCTGGTGGTCTGGGTTTTCACCCTATTTGTTTTTGTTGTGGCGCTGATGTAGATGCCGCTGAAGGCTTGCGTGTGTTTGCTGCGCCTGTTGAAGGGTTTGATGGGGTTGCTGCTGCATGGCAGCCGGATGCTGCGTTTGCCGATGACGAGGGTTTTTTGCCGTCTGCGGTTGTTTGGGCTGCGCTTGATTGCCCCGGGCAGTTTGCCTTTATGAATGACGGTATTCGTACCTGTCTCTTATACACATCTCCGAGCCCACGAGACGGACTCCTATCTCG
>CAJXUL010000142.1 GCA_913060615.1 uncultured Gammaproteobacteria bacterium
ATCTTTATGCTTTCTTGGGTGGCATTGCTTGTACTACTGATCCGCGAGGCTTTGGTTCTATTTTAAGAGTCAGCTTTAAGAGTCAGCGCCGAGAACTCAAAGACTGCGGATAAGATTAGTTGTTGCTTTAGCGCCGCCTCTAATCTAATCGCGCAGTGGGTTCTCTTAAGAGCGTACTAAATGCCGTAGAGCGCTTTGAGGTGTGCCATGAATCCTGGACGATCCGCAGCCGCATCGGCGCGAATTGTCTTAACGTGAGGTCGCTCTTCCATGCGCGCGCAATAGGCGTCCAGTCCGGGTACCTCTGACAAAGGATCTTTGCCCAAGAACTGCTTACCTACGTTGCGTACCACGGGCAGATTCAAGATTGCCGCGATATCCGCCATGGTAAATTTATCGCCATAGGCAAACTGTTCGAATGTTGAAAGTTTTGCCAAAGCCGCCGTTGCTTTAGTTAGGCCTGTCTGAACATCTTTCAACACGTTGGGTTCTGGCGTGGTGCCTGAAAGTAGGTTGGGTATGACGCGACGGGCCACTAGTTCAAAATAAAGTTCAATGAACTGGGACAACTCCTGCACTTTGGCTATGCCAAAAGGGCTAGCTGGCAGTAGTGGGTGCTCGGGGTAGGCGCGCTCAATGTATTCCAAAATTGCGCGGGATTCGCTAATAAAACCTTCTTCCGTTTCTAGCGCAGGTACTTTGCCTAACGGGCTTTTGTCGAGATATTCTGGCTTGTACTTTGGACCAACGCCTGTATACGACACCACTTCCTCAAAGGCGATACCCTTCTCTAAAAAAGCGAGCTTAGGTACATTGTAGTAATTGCTGGCAGAAAAGCCGTGAAGTCTGAGCATATCTAGTTCCTTTGAATGTATTTCTAGTGTGTTTTGCTAAAGCTGTTTCTTGCGATTGTATTTTCTCGATTCAAGCTTCAGGCATATCTATTTGATTAGCGTGTTTGCGCTCGAATTTCAGTTTTACATTGAGGGCGCTCCAATGCAATACATTGAGCTCTTTGGCGGTGCGCTAAGGTCAATTTGGCCGGGTCAGTTGCGCCGACTTGCGATGTAAAGAAAAGTCATATGAGGCACCGTGAGGGCTGCCAGTGCGACAAAAGTATAGCGAATAGCATTAGCGTCGAGAGCATTTACCAAGCCGTTAGATAGGTTGTTCGATAGACCATTGATGTTGCTCAGATTGATTTCCGGTGCCAGCACTGTCAACAATGCGATGCCCGCAAATAATGCCAAACTGATTAGATATATGCCCATATTCGGGCTGTCGGGTATTTTAAGACGCCAGCGGCGTAAGTGATGAGGTCCATGCAGAAAAGCAAAGTAGCAACTAAACGCAATCAACGCTCCGCCAACTAGGCAAACGAGGGCGTAGCAACTCAGTAACGCACATGTGGTAAAGCGTGTGTTCTGTTTTGTCGCTTTTAGACAGCAAAACAGCACCGCAGGAAGGGCAGAGTAACTTAAGCCGTTAGCAATTATGGGAAGTGGTTCTGCATCAAGTATCACTGAAAATAACAAGGCCACTTCCTCAGTCGCCAATAGGCATGGCAATGCGATAATCGACAGGCCCCACGATGCCTTATATAAAATCGTCTCCGTTGGGTAATCTGAATCGCCAAAGTGAAAAGCTGAATAGATCAAAAATAGCGTTAGAAAAGCTTGGGGGTTGATCCACCATACCAAGACAGTAATCACAATTAAGCTCAGATAAACCAGTATCGCTAGTGCAAACGATTTATTTTGAAAAAGATTAGCGATGATATAAATATCGAATGCGCCATGGGGCAAACCGGCCGCCAGAACAACAACGCAGCAACTCAGAAACAACCAATTGTGTTGTGCTCCAAAGACTATGCTGCCAGCGATAGCGATGCCTGCGCTGAGGAAAAACAACTGAAATGGTCTAAGTGTTTCTAACACAGCGGAAGGCTTCGCGTATAAATGAAAGTTTAGGCATGGCCAGGATGACTTGAATATAATCCGTTGGTTTGGCGTTGTCGCTTAAAAATCGTACTAAGGCTGGCGCAGGAACGCGTCGAAACAACTGTAGAAATGTACCGGCTGCCTGTTCTGATTGGTGTTCCAAAAAGCTGATAAATACCGTATCTAGCCAGCGCGGCAGTAGCCCTCGTGCCGCTGATGCGGTTTGTGCTTGTGCCGCAAAAAGCTGGCTTGCATGCTGCTGTGCTTGACTGTGGGCATGGGGGTAACAGTATCCTGTTGAAGGTTTTGCGGTACCTCCATGAAGACCAAAGGGTATTAGGTTTTGGTGGCTTCGTTGCGTCTGGCTTGCGGTGTTTTTTGGCATAGGAATAATGCCGCGTTCTTCGTGCTGGATTTGCCATTCGCAGATGCCCAGTTGCTCGGTCAGATAGGTTTTTAGCTCTTCCTCATAAACCTTGTCCGGTAAGAGGGTTTTTGAGAAGTGCGTGGTTTCAATTAATGCATGCCGTTTATCAAAAGGCAGAACGTAAAAAAAGTGAATATCACCACCTTTGGTGCTTTGAAAGTCCATTAGCGTGACAGTCTCGGGATCAAAGGTGTCTTGATCTGTGGTGATCTCCCAGCCAACAAAATGCTGCAAAAGCGTGTTGGGGGCGACATCTTTCGGTCGAGTGTCATAAACTAGATCTGCTTCGTATTGAAGGTCATCGCAACTCACGCTTATCTTTGTCTGCTTAACATCTACCTTAGTGGCTTTGGTTCCGGTTAATAAATTCACGGTTTTTGATTTATCTAAGCGCGCTTGAGCAAGGGCGTAGTAACGTTGGCTGTCTACTCTTACATAGGGCAATTCGGAGCATTCGCAGATGTGAGTTTGGCCGTTATAGCTTATTTGCCAGCGATACCAACGGTGAGTTACTGCTGCGTCAAAAGGGGTTGTTTGTTGCTGCCAGTAGCACCATGTCTTATCTCGCTCATAGGTTTGTCGTGGCTCTACTACCCAAGTGGTTTTACTCAGTTTTTCGCAGTTATCATTGTAGTCGGCGATATAATGCGCCAAGGCTAAACCGCTCATGCCGCCACCCAAAATAAGAACATCGCAATTTGTGTCGGCAAACCCACTGTTCATAGGCGGCTCAGGATGTAAATTTTCGATTTCCTAACGCCTTATGCAACTGCTGGCAATGACTGACCTTTCCAACCAACAGCGTACTGGACCCCTCATTCATTCGTTGCCAAAGCATTTGTAATACTAGCGAGCACTTTCGACGTCGCGAAACTACGCTTCGTTGCTGCCAATAAGTTTTCTGGGATGATGTAACTTTGTCGCCTATGGCTTGGTAAAGGCGCGCTGCTATTTTGATCGTGTGCCTCACGCCTCGTGGTAGGTAGCCATAGCCCAATGCCGCACTGGCGTAGTAGTTGTCGGCAATTTGTAAAAGTTGCTGTGCAGCTTGGTAGGCGCTGTTACGCATGGCTTGATCGCCGCGGACCAGCCCTTCGCTGGTTACAGGCGTGGCTAACAATTCCGCTGGGACATAAATTCTATTGCGCTCTGCATCCTCCAAAATGTCACGACAAATGTTGCTGATTTGCATCGCAACGCCGAGGTCAATGGCGAATGGAAACGCGTTGGGATTACGCACGTTAAAGATGTGACACATCATCAAACCGACCGTAGATGCGACGCCGTAGGAAAATCGCACTAACTCATCAACTGTTTGTAGTTCCCTAGGGTATTGGTCATCGATAATAGCGTCTACAAAATCTAACAACAGTTCCGTCGGGAGATCATATTCTTCTTTGAGTAGCAGTAAGTCGTTAACGTGGCGGTTGTCGCTTTTGCCTGCTCGAATGTCCTCTCGAATGGCGTTGAGCGTTGCGCTATTACTGCCCGGGTTGCCCGTATCAGCTAGGTCATCAACGTGCCTGCAAAACGCGTAAAGTCTTGCTACCGCCTCGTAACGATTTCTATTGAGAAAGCGAGCGGCCAATGAAAAAGTTTTTGCATTAGCCCTAAATGTCGCTTGTGCTTCAGCTAACTGATTGTTCATTATTTTTTATCCTTAACGTCAGGATGGTCTTGCAACAGTAAGTTTTCGACAACTTTAGCGGAGCTTAGTACTCCGGGTACGCCGGCACCTGGGTGAGTGCCAGCGCCTACGAAATAAAGATTCGCGAAGTCTTCCGCTCGGTTATGAAAGCGGAAAAATGCAGATTGGCTAAAGATCGGTGCGATTGAAAATCCTGCGCCCCATTGAGATTGATACTGGGCTTGGAAATCCTTGGGGTCGAAATCAAAGCATACCTCAAGATTTTCGCGTAAATCGGGTAGGATGCGTTCTTCCAGAATATCCAAGACGCGTTCTTTAACCTGAGCTTTTACCTCATCCCAATCTCGGCGCTGTAGGTTTGGGACCGGTGCAAGCACATAAAACGTGTCTTTACCTTCTGGCGCTAAGTTAGGGTCTGTTGCCGTTGGGCGATGTAGGTAAAGGCTGAGATCGTCACCCGCTTTCTCGCCGTCGAAAATTCTTTGCAGCAGTGCCTGATATTCGTCCCCAAAAACGATGGTGTGGTGCTCTACATCTTCATATTTTTTGCGCGTACCGAAATACAGCACGTAAAGCCCCATAGAATATTTGAGTCTATCTATGCGTCTATCGGTCCACTTTTTTCGCAGGTTTTCGGCTATAAGATTTTTGTACGTATGAGCGGGGTCTCCGTTGCAGATGACAATGTCTGCAGGTAGTGAGCTTCCGTCAGCAAGGGTTATGCCTGTGACACTATCCGCCTCGATTTGGATGCCCTTTACCTCGGTTTCGAAGTGGACCTTTATGCCCACCTCTGTCATGAGTTTTCCTAGCGCTTGAACCAGTGCGCCCGTTCCGCCCCTTGGGTAATGAACCCCCCAGCGCCGTTCCAAATAGTGGATGAGGGAATAGATGCTGGTGGTACTAAAAGGATTGCCGCCGACCAACAAAGGTTGAATGCTGAACGCCCGTCTGAGGCGATCATCTTTCAGATAGCTTTTTGTAAATTGCCACACCGTGCGGTAGCAGCGTAGGCCTATGAGTGCAGGCACCTGTTTCAGCATGAACCAAAGACTGTTAAACGGAACGTGTGCGAGCTGAGTGAAGCCGACATTGAAGATTTTTTCTGAGTGCGCGAGCAATTTTTTGTAGCCTTCCGCGTCTTCGGGGTTAATGCGCCTAATTTCAGCCAAAGTATCGTCTACGCTGCCGCCGTAGTTTAAATGTGACCCGTCGTTAAATTCATATCGGTACCAAGGGGTGACGGGCATCATTTCTATGTAGTCGACAATATTGCGATCGAATAACTCAAATAGTTCTTCGAATAAAAACGGCGCGGTGATCACGGTCGGCCCCGCATCGAAGATAAATCCCTGCTGTTGAAAGGTTTGCGCTCTTCCGCCAAGTTGTTGTAAACGCTCCACCAAGGTGACATCGAAACCCATCTTGCGTGCGCGTAATGCACTGGCTATGCCCCCAAAGCCACTACCAATAACGACTACTTGTTTGCTCATAGTGCTTCTGTGCTCGTATTCCCAAATTTTTGCCGTGGTTGATAGGAAGACAGAGACTTTTGCGTATGCTCTTGGCTGTTTTTCGCGCCTAGGAGCGGCATGTCACTGCTCAGCCGATCATAAATAAAGTTTTTCACTACCTTCCTGCTATGCGGGGGCAGCTCATCAGCGTATTCGATGGCGCTTTGTATTGCTTCAGCCTGCCATGACCTACATAAATTTATTGCCATATCTCGTTTCTTTGGGTGCTGAATTAAAGCATTGAAGGGGTCTTCATTCGCTGATAATGAATTCATAGCTGCGACTGGAGCGGTAATTACGCGGTTTGAAATGTCCTCGTGTCTCGCCAGGCTGGCCGGATACGCGAATGGTTTGAGATCGTCTAGAATTTGATAGGCCAACCCTAGCTGTTCGCCACATCGTCGTGCTGGCTCTGGATCTTGGATCTGCACGTGCCCGAGGAGGCTGGAAAACTGTAGTGGAAGCGCGATGAAGGCGCCGGTTTTGCTGATAGCAACTTCATTATAAATGGCTGCTAGGTTTGTATTTTCAGTTTTGCTGGACAGTTGCAAGTGCTGACCAGAAGCGGCTCGACTTATAGCTTGAGACAAAAGGATAAAAAGTTGCGCTTGCGCTGCAGGTTCTACTTCTACTTCTGCAATTGCGCGAAAAGCTGCAGAAACAAAATGATCGCCCAAGAGTAATGCGGTATTGGCGCCAAATTTTTGCCAGACCGAAGGATTCCCTCGTCTTAACGAGGTGCGATCCTGAATGTCGTCATGGACAATGGATGCTTCGTGGATTAATTCAACTGCTGCCGCCGCATGTACAAGCAATGCTTGATGCTTAGGACTGGGTGAGGTCGCAAATAAAAGCTGCGATCTAGTCCGCTTACCGGGCGTGGTTAGGTGGTGGCGCGCGGCCTCGGAAAGTGCTCCAGCGTCCTCGCCATAGCTGTGAACGGCGGTTTCAAGCGCAAGGCTAAGTCCAGTGATTTGCATTTCTCCCCCCCCCCAAAAAAACCTAGTTTTTAAGAAGATGCGCTTCTTAATACGCTCATGAGGTCTCTGGTAATTAAGCTTGTAATTAAGGTATTGGCGTTGCGGCCAAAGTAGCACCGCAACGCCAAAATTATCGCTCAGGGGCGATTTTTAGGCATTTTCAGACGAGGATGTCGCCGCTGCCCAGATCACAACACCAAATGCGATCTTGTTAACAAAGTCTGCAAGGTTGTAGACAATGTTCAGTCCAGCTGCTCCATCAGGACCGCCACCCAGAACGTAACCGATAGGATAGATAGCCCAACCTACAGTCACAATCAAACGCAATGCGTTGAAAGCTGTTTGGCTTGCTACTGTTCCTTGGGACGCGCTGATTTGGCTAGCTTCACCAATGAATATTTCATAGATGATGTACAACCAACCAGCCATACCGATGATGAACGCTATCCAGTAGTCCATTGCGCCCACTTCTCCCAAATAGCCAAAGACCAGCATCACAAGTGACGCTATCATTAGCTTCCAGAAAAGTGCTGCGCGCACGACTGCGATTGCCGCAAGAATCAGGTAGAACTCCACAATCTGCAGTGGCACGGTCAGTAGCCAATCTACGTAGCGGAAAACGGTTGGGCTTTGGCCCGTTTCAACCCACACTCCGCGCATGTAGAAGTAATGAATTGCTGCGATACCAGTCACCATTGCGGCGACGGTTAGGGATGTCTTCCACTTGCCTACAGCTCTGTCGCGTTCAACAGTGAAAAAGTAAGTTGCTGCAACCATGGCTGCAGAAATAATCCAGAAAGTGACGCCTACATAATCTTTAGGGTCTAACAATATCCTCTCCTTATTCTATTATTTTTAAAATCGTTAACATCCCCGCAAACCATAATTTGCCTCATTCCCTGCTATCGGGCCGTAACCAAAGTTATCTTGGCCCTTTAAAGGTCACAAAGCGCTTCATGAACCTGAGTCGATCTCTCCTCTCGATTTTTCTCGACAGCGGGTATTTTCGATCAGTATTTCTAGTTGGCTTTTCGATCAGTCTTTCGAAAGCCTTCGAAGGGCCGAATAAAGCCCTAGGTGACAAGATAATTTAAAACCTGCGATACCGCAATGGTGTGAATGGTCGCTAGATTTGGTGTCGTTGTGACTAGATTTTTGTAAAAATCGATACAAACTTTAACTGTCTTATGCAAACGGTTTTTTTATTTGGTGCTTTTTGTTGCAGGTAATGTCGTGCATTGAGCTTTGGCTCTTCGAGTTACGGGCTGCCCGAAAAGCAAAA
>CAJXUL010000143.1 GCA_913060615.1 uncultured Gammaproteobacteria bacterium
GATCTACACCTCTCTATTCGTCGGCAGCGTCAGATGTGTATAAGAGACAGCGCCCGGTCAATCAACTGAGCCGCAGACAACTTATAATCCTCGCCATGAGCAAAGGTCTTAAAACCTAACTCTTGCATTGCAAAACCGACCTCTTTAACTACAACAGGATTTTTAAAAAAACTGCCCGCATTGGCAAATTCAGCAGGGTTTGGCAGCTTGCTGCTGCGCAGAGCAATAACGCAATCAGCAACATCTTGAGGACCCGGTGAAGCAATAGGCAAGTTTTGCAAATAACTTTGCAACTCTGGGTAACTACTTTCAATTAACGGTAGCTTGGATAATCGCAGCACCACGGAGACAATAATCCATTCTGGCTGACCCTTAAAAACACTCGAGCGATAAGCAAATTGACAATCCTTTTGGGCTATCTGACGGCTCTCTCGTTGACCATCAACAATATTCACTCCAACGATTAATTGCCCAACTTCTACACCATACGCACCAATATTCTGCACTGGAGCTGCGCCAACCGAGCCCGGAATGAGCGCCAAATTTTCTAGGCCAAACCACCCATGACTTAAACTCTCCATAACAAGCTTATGCCAATTCACCCCCGCGCCCACCTCAACTAAGACAGAATCCGCGGACTCCTCCAAGACTTTGATCCCGTCAATACGCATGGAACATACAAGACCTGAAATTTTGGGCTGCAAAATTACATTAGAGCCTGCACCCAGACAGGTCACCAGCAGATTGTTTTCTACCGCAAAGGCTTGGGCTGTAAAGACGTCCTCTATCTGTTCAATAGAACAGCCCCACTGCGCATAAGCGGTCAAACCAAAAGTATTTTCAAGGGGGTATTCAGGTTGGATATTCAAGAGGCCAAATTCCGAAATGTTAGGTTAACTCGGGTGCCCACTGGGCGTTTTGTTGCGCGCAGACAGTGGCGTTGGCGACCGTCAAAGAACAGCAATGAACCACTCTCCAAATCAACGCTCTCCCGAGAAACTTCAGCATTTGATGCGACATTAAGGTCAATGGCAAAGCGCCTAACCGCGCCAACGCTCAAAGAAGCTATTTGCCCCCTACACCCCGCCTCGTCGTCCCTATGCCAACCCATATAGTGACTGCCGTCAGAATACTTATTCAATAGTAAAAAGTTAAAAGGTTGGTTTACTTCATTCTGAATACGGTCTCTAAGCACCGCTAAAGGTTTAGGCCAACCATTGGTTCGATGATCTAATTGAGTGTATCTGTAATTCAGTCCCGCATCGCCAAACCATGCTATTTCCCGCGGCGCAACTACTTCACGCCCATAAATTTTGAACTGTTCTTGTTGCCATAAGACCTGGGGCGAGGTGAGTAACCAATTTTCGAGGGTTTGCGCCTCAAGTTCCTCTATAAAATTCAATATGAGATTCACTGGCTATGGCCGATTCCGTAAAAGCTTAGGGTATACTAGCGGACTGTTTGAAACTAACTAAAGGAATTCATGTGAATATCCAAGGAAAAGTCGCTGTCATTACTGGCGGCGCGTCCGGTCTCGGAAGAGCCAGCGCGGAAATGATCATCGCTAACGGCGGTAAAGTTGCAATTCTAGATCTGAATGAAGATCTAGCAAATGCTACAGCTAAGGAACTTGGCGACGCGAAAGCTTACCAAGTTAATGTTACTGATGATGCATCCGTAACTGCCGCCATCAACCAAATCCACGAAGACTTTGGCGCTATCCATATCAATGTAAATTGTGCCGGTATTGGCGCGGCCTCGCGCACTGTCGGTCGAGAAGGTGCTTTGGACATTGCAAAATTCAACTTCATCGTTCAAGTGAATTTGATCGGCACATTTTCAGTTCTGAGCAAGTGCGCAGCAATCATGCAATTAAACGAGCCAGAAGGTGAGGCATTGGAACGTGGCGTTATCATCAATACCGCATCAGTAGCAGCATATGATGGCCAAATTGGCCAGTCAGCCTATTCTGCAAGTAAGGCAGGCGTTGCCGGAATGACACTACCTATCGCTCGTGATTTATCTCGTCAAGGCGTTCGCATCTGCACAATCGCACCAGGTATCTTTAACACACCAATGATGGCTGGCGCACCCGATGCAGTGAGAGATCCTCTAATCGATATGGTCCAATACCCTAAGCGCTTGGGCTTACCCCCAGAATACGCTTCATTGACCAAGCAGATTGTAGAAAACTCCTACTTGAATGGTGAAACCATACGTCTAGATGGCGGTATCCGTATGGCACCTAAGTAATCCCAAGAGGTAGCTTAGAAACCTGACGGTGTTTTGAATTGTGAGCAGGCTTTACCTGCTCACAAATTCCTTTTGCACTCGGACCAAATCCTCTGGCGTATCAATACCGCCTGGCACGTCTTGAGCCACATCAAGCACCAGTAAATCCCTACCAGCTTCAATCCAGCGCAGCTGTTCCAATTTTTCAATCCGCTCCAGCCGCGACTCGCCCAAACTAACAAACGTTCGCAGTCCAGAAACTCTAAACCCATAAATGCCGATGTGCCGTCGCGCAACCGCGCTTTGCATGAACGTGTCAAACGTTGCCTCGTCGTCGAAAGACTCGCGCGGGTAGGGTATTGGTGCACGAGAAAAATTAATTGCACGTAAGCCGTCGCCCACCAACACTTTCACGACATTAGGGTCCAAAAAATCTCGGCGGTTTGTAATGGGTTCCGATAACGTCGCCATCTCCATACTTGCCTTAGCAAGCATCGCCTTGAACAGGTCATCTACAATTTGAGGCGGCAACAAGGGTTCATCGCCTTGAATATTGATCACAATATCCTCATCGCCCCAACCCATTTTATCAGCCACTTGCTTAACCCTATCTGATCCAGAAGGGTGATCTGCATCGGTCATCAACCCCACGTAGCCTGCTGCTAAAACCGCATCTAATACACGCTGATCGTCTACCGCAACCACCACATCATCCGCTGTTGTAAGACTGGCCAACGCTGCCACATGGACAATCATGGGCACGCCGTTTATAAGTGCCAAGGGCTTACCAGGCAGCCGGGAAGAAGCATATCTAGCGGGTATCACTACATGAGTCGCCATAATTAAACTTGTGCCTCTGCTGAGCTGGAAACCGATACATCATTCATTGTCACTAGCGGCGCTATACCGCGGTCAGCTAGGGTGGTTGTAAGGATGCTTGCGATATCATCATCAAACATTACATCAATATCCAAAGACCAAACGTTGGTCAAATCCACATCCAACTGAACCAGTTTGGTGGCGTCTTTCTCTGTACACACCACGGTCATCACATCAGCAAACCGAACTTCCTCACCGGTAAAAAGGTGATGGTCACTATAAGCCTCAGGCTCTACTAAAAAACCTAATCCGGACAAGGTGGAAAAGAAGCGGCTTGGATTACCAATACCGCAAACAGCATGCACTGCACTATTTTGTTGCAAAAACTCAACCCCGCTGAGCTGTCGTCCGTCCGCCAGGCTTCTGAAATAGCGAACCTTCGGATGCATAACAATTTCGTTATCAACCAAGCCGGACGCTCGCGCGTTAGAAATTACGAGGTCAACCTCTTCTAAACGGCTGGCGGATTCACGGAGAGGCCCTGCTGGTAACAACTGCCCATTACCTATTCCGCGCGCACCATCTATGACAATAATCTCAACATCTCGGGCCATTGCATGGTGTTGAAGGCCATCGTCTGAAACTACAATGTCACAGCTTTGTGTTTGTAACAGCGTTATCGCCTTCATTCTATCTGCGGCTATTGCAACTGGGCAATGCAATCTGTTCTTTAACAACACACCCTCGTCGCCATAGTGCAAGGGGTCTGCATGAGGTGGGATAAGCCCCCCTTTGCGGCTAAGGCTGCCTTTATAACCTCGTGACACAATCCCCGGACTGAATCCGCGACGACGCAACTCTTCAACCAGCCATATCACCAGCGGTGTTTTGCCTGTACCCCCCGCTGTAATGTTACCCACCACGATAACTGGCAAATGCGTTCGTCCAGGCACTTTGGCCCCAGACCGATAAGCATTCGCCCTGCGTCCGCTGACCCAACCATAAAGCCAGGACAAAGGTCTCAACAGATGTGGCCAACGCGCGTTGCTGTACCAGGCCTGGCTCAAAACATTCGCAGAACGGTCAATGAAAGAGTTGACCTTCGCCATACTTTTGGCATTAATCAAATTTGCTGGTGAAGTCATAACCGCTAGCGAAATTTCTTCCTCAGGCTCTGGCTCGTCTTGGAACTGCGCAGCGTAGAGGTCTGCATATTGTCCGCCTTGTATTAATAACGACTTGTGATCGCCCTGCTCAACTACCTGACCTTGATCTAAAACGACAATTACATCAGCAGACTCAACCGTGGATAAGCGGTGAGCAATGACCAGCGTCGTTCGACCAGTCATGACCTCTTTTAAAGCAGCTTGGATGTATTTCTCTGATTCATTGTCTAAGGCAGAAGTCGCTTCATCCATAATCAATATGGGCGAATCTTTCAACAACGCTCTTGCAATGGCTATACGCTGCCTTTGACCACCAGACAACAAAACGCCGTCGTCCCCCACCACCGTGTCAATTCCATCAGGAAGCTTGTCAACAAATTCACTGGCATAAGAACGATCTAGAGCCATCTGAATCTCTTCATCGGATGCATCTTTGGCATCGCCATAAGCAATATTATTTCTCAACGTATCGTTAAACAGAGTGACTTGTTGATTGACGACTGATATCTGTTGCCTCAAACAGTTCATCTCATAGTCTCTTAAGTCGATACCGTCTAAAGTGATAGAGCCATTGCCTATTTCGTAAAAGCGCGGCAACAAACTAGCTAGCGTTGTCTTACCGCTACCCGATCTGCCAACCAAAGCGATGCTTTGACCGGGCTCGATGTTCAGTGAAATCTTACTGAGCACTCTTGGGCCTTGTTCGTTATAAGCAAAATCAACGTTATCGAACTTCAACGCTCCCGTAGCTTTTTGAACGGTATGAGTACCGCTATCGACCTCAATGGGCGAGTCGAGCTGAGCAAATATATCCTCCGCTGCCGCGAATCCGCGTTGCAACTTGGCGTTAACCTCAGACAACTTACGGATTGGCTTACCCAACATTCCAGCAAGCACAAGAAATGTCACCGCTTCGCCGCTACTCAGACCACCCCCTATTTCTGGACGGTAAAGCATAATAATCAGGCCACACAATGCCGTGGCAATAATGGTTTCGTTTATTTGAGAACTAAGGACGCGAGTCACCGCCATCTTTAGATTTTGCTGGCGATTAACTTTGTTTGCACCCAAAAACCGCTGCTCTTCATGGGAGTTACCACCAAATACTTTAACCACTCGATAACCATTCACAGCTTCGGAAGCAACATGAGTCACGTCACCCATTGAATGCTGTATGCGTCGACTTATTTTGCGAAATCTGCTGCTGGCGAATACCACAACTAACGCCAAGACCGGCGCAGTACCTATAAACAAAAGCGTAAGCTGCCAACTTTGAAAGATCATGAGACCAAGATAGGCAATAACCTTAACGCCATCTTGGATCAGCGAGCGCAGGGCCTCGGTACCGGTATCTCTTAGTTGGGTCACCGTAAAAGTAATTCTCGAAACTATATGACCTTGAGACTCATTATCAAAATAACGGCTGGGTAGTTTCAAAACTTGTGAGAATAATTCTTCACGTAAATTATATACAACGCCAAACGATATTCGTGCCATCGCAGTTTCTCCCACTATGGTGCCAACAGCGCGCACCAGGGTCACCGCCACCATCATGGCAGGGATAGATGCAGCAGCTCTAACTTTGAGGTCATCCCACTGATCAATCAATTCACCAAAAAGTTTAACGAAATAGGCCTCCGCACCAGCAGCAAACAAAAATGCGACTATTGAGACAGTCATAATGAACCAATAACGCCCCACGTATCGCAATAGTCTGCGATACGTTTGCCAATCCGATGGTTTCGCCATAGCTGGTTGAGCCATAAATGTAGCCTATTCCTTAGAAGGTTCTAATATTGGCTGAGTAGCCAAACTAATTCGAGACAATCCTACCTGCGCACACGCATCCATAACTCGCACCACTGATTGATGGGTAGCACTTGCATCAGCACTGATAACCACAGGTAGGTTTTTACTTTGTATCGCCGTTTTTTCAACAATAGCTCGAAGCGTGTTAGTCAAGCCAACTAGAGAGAGATCTGTAACGACTTTACCATCTATTTCATAGCGCCCGTTTTGCTGCACTACAACATTAATATATACGTCTTGGTCGGGCTGAGCGTCGCTATTAGCTTGAGGTAGATCAACATTCAAAGCCTGGTTTTGCACAAAGCTAGTAGACACCATAAAAAATATAAGCAGCAAAAAAACCACATCAATCAGTGGCGTCAACTCTACTGTCGCCTCTCGGCGACTGGCTCTAGAACGTCTCACGCTATATATGCCCTAAAGAGCGCTGGGAATTTGCACAATGACCTAATCCAGGTATTGCTAAGAAATTTGTAATGCCACTCTCCATTAAAGAGAACTCTCACTGGCATCAACCCTCAGTCGGTCAAAAAAGCGCTGACTAATACTGTCTATCTCTAGGATCAGTTCATCTACTTTACGCAAGAAAAATCGATGGGCTATTAAAGCCGGTATAGCAACAGACAGCCCCGCAGCACTTGTGACCAAAGCGGTAGATATGCCGCCAGCCAAAACTTTTGCGTCACCCTGACCTGCAGAAACTAAAGTGCTAAACACGTCGATCATGCCAAACACCGTGCCCAAGATACCCATTAATGGTGTGATAGACGCAATGATACCTACCAAGGTTAAGTACCGTTCAAGCTCATGGGCTACATTGTCTATAGTCGACTGCATAACCCGCTGAAAAGCTTCGGCTTTCAAATCAATACCATTCAACCCCGCAGCGATCACATACCCCAAGGGAGAGGCCACAGCTAATTCAGCCAGAACTTTGTTGTCATTTGACCACGCTTGAGCATTTTGTAATTGGCTAACCAAATCGGAGGGAATAACTTCCTCACGACGCAATGTCCACCACCGCTCCAAGCAAATAGCGCCAACTACGACGCTACAAAGAAGAATAGGCAGCATCAACCAGCCACCTGTTATTACTATATCCAGCATGTGGTAAACCAACCTCTCTTAACTGTCTGATTCATCAATTGACGCCGGCTACCAAGAGCAACCGCGAGCAGTGATCGGCCAACAGCTATGCACTAACCCATCCGCTTCCATTACCCAATAGTATTCGTGCAGATTAACTGTTGGGTCGCAGTGCGGTGTAGCGAAACGAATAACTTGCCCTAACTGAATTTCTTGTTGGCCTTCAGCAAGAATCAATACTCCGTGTTCGTCGCCGGCAAAGCGAAATTCAACATCAGGAATATCATCACAAACCGGATTGACGCTGTCGGACGCAAAAGCCTTATAGCCGCCGTCGACCGTAATGGTGGCATTTTGAGGTTGGCTTATGGTTGTGCAAGCCACACTTAACGAGAGTTCAAATTCATTAAAGCGATCGCCTTGGGCACTGCCGATGGCCCGGTACTCTTCATCCATAAATATATAACTGCCTACCTGAAGGTCTGTCATTCTGGCAACTTCCACATCAATGTCGTAAGTCCCAGTACCGCCACCAGTCACAACATCAAGATCTATGCCGTGATTTTCAAGTAACAGAAACTTGTCCTCTAACCGCTGCCAGGAATCTGTCTCTTATACACATCTGACGCTGCCGACGAATAGAGAGGTGTAGA
>CAJXUL010000144.1 GCA_913060615.1 uncultured Gammaproteobacteria bacterium
CGAGATAGGAGTCCGTCTCGTGGGCTCGGAGATGTGTATAAGAGACAGGGCAACACCGTAACAGCCAAAGACGTCGCAATGGCCCATGCCATTAACGAGTTAAACCCCCACCACTCGCCTCTCACTTAGACCGCAAAATAAGCAGGGTGGGTTCCCCATTACTTGCAAAAACTCATCATCGCCCAGCCGCTGACCTTTTAGCGTCTTCGAGCTCGAAATGCGTTCCACAAATGGTTAACGCAAAATGTCCGAAATAGATATTGCTAGCGCCCATGCCTTTGGTTAACTTTAGCTCTGAATTTTCATAACTAAATCTTTTTCGGGGGAATACATGCCTAAGGTCACTTTCATTGAGCACAACGGTACTGAGCACAGCGTAGACGCAGAGGTTGGTAAATCTCTAATGCAGATAGCGTTGGATAATTTGGTACCAGGCATTGACGCTGATTGTGGCGGCGAGTGTTCCTGCGCAACATGCCATATTATGGTCAAAGCAGATTGGTTAGATAAGATTGGTACACCTAGCGATGCCGAAGATTCCATGCTGGACCTTAACCCAGAGCGTGAGCCAAGCTCGCGTTTGGCTTGCCAGATTGAAGTCACCGAAATTCATGATGGACTTACCGTTGACCTACCGGAGTTTCAATTCTAATGAGTGAAGCAACTGTTCTACAAATGATAGATCACGAAGCTAAAGATGTGCCCTTAGAGGACATTGATGTTAGCCAACGTGAGTTATGGGTACAGGACCGCAAATGGGACTATTTCGCCCGCCTGCGTGATGAGGCCCCAGTACACTTCTGCAAAGATTCAGAGTTTGGACCCTATTGGTCCGTAACGCGCTTTGCCGACATTATGGAGGTGGAAGCCAACTGGCAGAGTTTTTCTTCAGACCCAGCAATTACCATTGTCGATCCAGAAGAAGACTTTCCGCTGCCTATGTTTATTGCAATGGATCCGCCTAAGCATGATGAGCAGCGCATGACTGTGCAAGGCTCCGTGGCGCCAAAGAACTTGAAGGTCATGGAAAGCACCATTCGTGGGCGAGTACAAAAAGTCCTCGACAGCTTACCTGTTGGTGAACCTTTCAACTGGGTAGATAAAGTGTCAATTGAGCTGACCACCCAGATGCTAGCGACCCTCTTTGATTTTCCTTTTGAAGACAGAAGCAAACTCACGCGTTGGTCTGATGTGGCCACCGGCGGCCCTGAAACAGGGATTGTTGAAAGCGAAGAGCAGCGTCAGGCAGAGTTACTCGAGTGCTTGGCATACTTCACCAATTTGTGGGAAGAGCGCGCCAAACAGGGTCTGTCTAACGACCTGATCTCTATGCTTGCTCACGGTGAAGCAACCCAAGACATGAGCCCGCAAGAATATTTGGGCAACCTTATTCTGCTGATTGTGGGCGGCAACGACACTACAAGAAATTCTATGACAGGTGGCGTCTTAGCCCTGAACCAGAATCCTGGTGAGTATGCCAAACTGCGCAATAACCCCACGGTGATTCCATCCATGGTTTCCGAAATTATCCGTTGGCAAACTCCGCTAGCCCACATGCGTCGTAAAGCGACCAAAGACTATGTCTTAGGTGGCAAGACCATCAAAGCTGGCGACAAGGTAGTGATGTGGTACATCTCAGGTAACCGCGATGAGCGCGCTATTGATAAGCCTAACGAATTTATTATCGACCGAGACCGTGCGCGTCAGCATTTGTCTTTTGGTTTTGGCATTCACCGCTGCATGGGTAACCGTCTTGCAGAGATGCAGATAAAAATTCTTTGGGAAGAAATTCAAAAGCGTTTCCATATGGTTGAAGTTGTCGGTGACCCTGTATTGGTGCCTTCAAACTTTGTCCATGGGTTTACTGATCTACAAGTAGTACTGCACTCGCACTAGATAAGTTATGGGCGTTAGAGCAAAAGCCAGTTCTTTGAACTGGCTTTTTTTTGTTCAGACTTTGTTATCCTGCCCACGCGATTTTGAATTCCTAGGCGCATCGTATTTAGGCAAAAGTTATTTTAGAAGCTGCTTAAAACAATTAGATAAGTGAGCAGGTTTGTATAATAAAAAAGGGGAAGGGCAATGCCAACGTTTACACGCGGCGAAATAAAGATACATTTTGAAGAATATGGAGAAGGCGATCCAATACTGCTGATTGCACCTGGCGGCATGCGCTCTGCTATTTCTATGTGGCACCACGGCCCTTGGAACCCTATAGATGCGCTGCAAGGCCAATACCGGGTCATCGCAATGGATCAGCGCAATGCTGGCGACTCTGTCGCACCAGTTGCCGTAGGAGATAATTGGGATACCTACACCCAAGACCAGCTAGCGCTGATGGATCATTTAGGCATTGATCAATTTCATGTTGCTGGCATGTGTATTGGTGGCCCGTATATTCTCAACCTCATTAAGCATGCGCCAGAGAGAATCACTTCTGCGTTAGTTCTACAGACCATTGGGCGTGATGAAAATCGTGACATCTTCTTTGCCATGTACGACATGTGGGCAGAAGACCTGTTGGCGGCTAAGTCAGATAAATTTAGTCCCGAGGCTATGGCGTCTCTCAGGCACAATATGTTCGACAATGACTTGGCGCTGTTCTGCGTAGAAGACGCTTTTGTAAGTCAGTGCCAAACGCCAATGTTGGTGTTTGCTGGCAATGACCTGTATCACCCCAATTCAAGTTCAAAGCACCTAGCAGCATTAGCGCCCAATGCGCAATTGATCGACGATTGGAAAGAGGGAGCAGCCGTAGCGCAAGGTTTAGAGCGCGCATTACAGTTTTTACAGACGCATTCGTAAAAATCAGATTTCAGCCCCAGTTCTACATTTAGCAAGGTGCAGGGCACAAATATTAGTTTCCGGTATTGCCGGCGCGCGTACTGGTATAAAATGTCTGCTCTGATCGGTGAGGGGAAAAATGCCATTAAATGGCATGTACTACACCACGCCGAGAGAACTAAATAACAGCGCGAGCGGCCAAAGTGCCGTTCGCAACCGCAAGTTTTGCGGACAACAACAACTGACTATTTATAACTAAAATAAAGGACTGATCTATGTCACTGGTTGCAGTAATGGAAACAAATAAAGGCACAATTAGGTTAGATTTATACCCAGAAGAAACACCTATCACCGTTGCCAACTTCGTTAACTTGGTTGAGCGCGGATTTTACAATGGCATTGGTTTCCACCGGGTGATTCCAGAATTTATGGTGCAAGGCGGCTGCCCTCAAGGAACTGGTACTGGTGGACCAGGCTATCGTTTCGCCGATGAATTTGTACCCTCGCTTAGACACGACGCTCCAGGCAAATTTTCTATGGCCAATTCAGGCCCCGGCACAAATGGATCGCAGTTTTTCATTACCCATGTTCCTACGCCATGGTTAGATGATGCGCACACAATTTTTGGTGCGGTGCAAAGTGATGCAGATCAAGACATAGTTAATGAGATTGCTCAGGGCGATGTCATTGAGACAGTTACCATTGAAGGCGATACCGCTGCTTTGTTAGCATCAGTTGAGCAGGTTGCCGATTGGAATGAAGCTATGGGCGAAGTCTAATTAGCCCAGCTAGCGATTAGGCTCATAGGGTGAAACTATTTCTGACTGCCGAGGGGGCAGTTTAGGCATAGTCCATGTGAGCCAACTGCGTAATCCATCTTGCTTTCTTTGCGCAAGAACCTGGCAAGGTGGTTTGCTGCAAAATAGCTTTGATATCTGTTATGACCTATCAAAAAGCTCAACGCCGAAGATTGAGGGACAGGTAGAAAGACAGGTAGAAAGACCGTTAGAAAGACAGGTAAAAAGACAGGTAGAGGAATAATTAGGGGAGACATTAGTGAGCGACGATTTTCTTTTTTCCGGTTTGAAAGTTTTGGACATGGGCAGCTGGATTGCTGGACCAGTAGCATCGACCATTTTGTCCGATTACGGCGCTCAAGTAATAAAAGTAGAGGCGCCAGAAATAGGCGATGGCTACAGAGCTTTTGCAGGCATGGCATCAACGCCGACCCACGCAGAAAATTACACCTGGGAAATGGATAACCGCAACAAACGGTCTATCACCCTGAATCTCAAATCAGACGAAGGCCGAGCCATTCTGCTCAAATTAGTTGCAGAGTGCGACGTCTACGTCACAAACTTACCGCACCCCATGCGCCGCGCTTGGCAGTTAAGCTACGAAGACTTAGCGCCACTCAACCCCAAAATGATTTATGCCTCATTAACCGCTTATGGCGAGTTAGGGCCAGAAAGAGATCGTGAAGGTTTTGATTTAGTCGCCTATTGGTCACGCTCTGGGCTTATGGATTTAGTGCGCTCTCCTGGTGCGCCTCCAGCACCAGCACTGCCGGGTATGGGCGATCATCCAACTTCAGTCAGCTTGTACGCCTCAATCCTCACAGCGCTGTTCAGACGTCAGCAAACTGGCGAAGGTAGCCACGTACACACGTCGCTACTCGCCAATGGCATTTGGTCGGCCTCGTGTATTGCGCAGGGAACGTTTGCCGAAGCGGATTTCACCGACTATTACGCCAGCCAGCCCAGATTATTTGCCAGACGCATGTATGAGGCCGCAGACGGCCGCTGGATGCAGTTCAGTATGGTGCGGACAGACGAAGAAGTAGACCTGATGTTCGCGGCTATGGACCGTCCAGACCTGCTGTTAGACGAGCGCTTCGCCACTTCAGATGCCCGGCTTGAATATGGCGATAAATTGGCAGAAGAAATAGTACTCATTATCAAAGGCAAAACATCTGCGCAGTGGATGTCTGAATTTCACGCAATTGGAGTGCCTTCGGCCCTTGTCGGCCAAGTTGCCGACTTGCCCAACGATCCTCAGGTCATTGCCAACAATATGGCATTTGCTCCGCCTGCAGGCGTAGATATGCCATTGGTGATTAAGCACCCGCTCAATATTGACGGTCTAAAAACCAAAACCATGCTCAAAGCACCAGAAATAGGTGAACACACAACCGAAGTTTTGGCCGAAATGGGCTATTCCGCAGACGCAATAGCGGCACTTAAAGAGCAAGGTGCCGTTTAAGAAATGCCAAGCAGTACTTGTCCGCTGCGCCGCGACTGTTTTGCTAATTAGGTGTAAATAAATTGCCTTTAGAGTTAATTTCGCCGGCTCTGACATGTCTTAGTTTAGTTTGTGGTTAAATCACCAGACAGAAAACGTAATCTTAGGTCATTGATGCAACCTCAAATTCCCGCACTTCGAGATTTGGTCCTGATTGGCGGCGGCCATAGCCATGTTCAGGTGTTGAAAGCATTTGCCATGAAGCCTGTCCCAGGGGTACGAATTACACTTATTTCTGAAAGTGCGCTTTCGCCTTATTCTGGCATGCTGCCCGGTTATATCGCCGGTGCTTATAGCGAAAAAGACATCAATATAGCCCTTGGTCCATTATGCGTTCTGGCCAAGGCCAGGCTGATTTGCGCGCGGGTGACAGGCTTAGATCCACAACAGAACACCATTCAACTGGCCGACCGGCCAAGTTTACGTTTCGATATTTTGTCGCTCAATTGCGGTGCCGAGCAAGCCCCCGTGACCGGGCAAGGCATACGTGTCAAACCACTGAATAAATTCATACCCAAGTGGGCTGAGATCAAGCAGGGTATCCAAGCTCAAAGCAATTATGTCAGCAGCATAGCCATTATCGGTGCAGGGGCCGGTGGCGCCGAACTAGCGTTGGCTTTTAGAGCCAGTCTTCCTGCTGCAACAGAAATTCATCTTGTAGGGCCAAATTTACTCCCAGGCCATGGCGGCGGGGCAGTGAAAAAACTCAAACAGACTTTGGCGCAGAAAAAAATCAACTATGTGAGAGACCGTCTTGCTACAGAAGAAGCAAATACAACAGATGACAGCGTTAATCTAAAATTACAGTCTGCCAGTCAGTCTATTCGTGCAGATCATGTTTTTTGGGTCACTGATGTGCGCGCGCCCCAGTGGTTGAACGCTACCGGCATCGCGCAAGATGAACGAGGGTTTTTGCGTGTCGATGATCGGCTTCGCACGCTCTCTCACCCGCATATTTTTGCCGCAGGTGACGTTGCGCATTTGGTCGATCAAGAGCGCCCAAAAGCCGGGGTTTACGCCGTTCGCGCCGGGCCAATTCTTGCCAAAAATCTGGCTTTAGCTATTCAAGGGCTAAGTCTAGCTGGGCCCAGTAGTCAGTTTCGCCCCCAGCGTTATCACCTAAATTTAATCGGCTGCGGCGATAACACGGCCATTGCTTCTTGGGGCCCTTTGGCAACACGCGGGCGAGTATGGTGGCAACTCAAACAATGGATCGACGAAAAATTTATGCGCCGCTTCAACAACCTGCCGACTATGCAGGCCCCTGTTCATAAGTTGCCCAGCGCCTTAGCAGCGGACTTGCCAGACGACTTAATGCGTTGTGGCGGTTGTGGTGCAAAGCTCGCAGCAGATCCCTTGCGCCGGGTGCTAGCGCGCCTGCCAGCACAATCGTCGGTTAATCTGAAGTTGGGTATTGGCGATGATGCAGCAGAAGTGATTAATACGGGTGCAACTACGCTTGCCACAGTAGATGGATTTCGCAGCATGGTCAGTGATCCTTATCTATTTGGGCGAATAGCCGCTCACCATAGCCTCAACGATATTTTCGCTATGGCGGCAAAACCTACTGCCGCCCTAGCTTTCGTTACGGTACCGCTGATGGCTGAGGCCATGATGGAAGACGAGCTGTTCCAACTTATGAGCGGCCTAGTTGATGTACTCAACGCCCACGATGTTGTGCTGGCAGGTGGCCACTCGGCAGAAGGTGCTGAGTTAAATTTAGGGCTAACGGTACTAGGTGCCAGTGCCGGCGAAATCAGCACTAAGGCCGCAGCGCAAATCGGTCACGGCGTCATTTTGACAAAACCGTTGGGCACTGGAGTGGTGCTAGCAGGGGACATGCGTGGCCAGGTAGATAGCAAACTTTCCAGTGCCTGTATGGCTTCAATGGATCAAAGCAATTGGCCTAGTATCGCGGTGCTGGTTGCCCATGAAGTAGGGGCCCTGACTGACGTCACCGGATTTGGTTTGGCCGGGCATTTGGGCGAGATCTTGCGTGGCGCGGGTTGCGGTGTGAAGTTGCGTTTGGCCAATATACCCATACTACCCGGTGCAGAAGATTTAGTTCGCCAGGGTATTGCCAGTTCCTTACAAAAGGCGAATGCGCTGGTGCTACAAGACTATAAGTTCATTGATATTGACCACGATAACCCACGGTTACAGTTACTTGTAGATCCGCAAACTTCTGGCGGTATGTTGGCCACGCTCCCGCAAGAGCGAATAGCAGACTGTTTGACCGAGCTTAATAACCTTGGTTATCAGGCGGTACAAATCGGCGAAATTTGTGATTCTTCTATAATGGAAATTCACTAGCAAACCCACACTAGTTAAAGCGCTAGTTAAAGCACTAAATAGAAACTTCCTAGAGAATCAACTTAGAGAATCAAAGTAGAGAATCGAGCCGAAGTTGACACGGCTACCTAACCAGTACGCTCAAAGTATTCCGCCATTGCCGGCCTAAAACGGTCCATGTCGACCAAGAAGGAATCATGGCCCTGAATCGATTCCAGTGGTTTGAATATTACTTCTTCTACATGGTTTGCAAGTGCGTCTGCTAACTCTTGCTGCTGGCTAATGGGAAATAACATATCTGTAGTGACGCCAATAACCAATGCCTGTCTCTTATACACATCTGACGCTGCCGACGAATAGAGAGGTGTAG
>CAJXUL010000145.1 GCA_913060615.1 uncultured Gammaproteobacteria bacterium
ATCTACACCTCTCTATTCGTCGGCAGCGTCAGATGTGTATAAGAGACAGGATTTAGAGAGATACTTATCGTTGGAAAGGCGGGCTATAAGTGCAGAACTGTTCAGTCATGCCCGCTATGGATCTGCAAAATTAAAGACATGACCGCCTTTACGCATCAATCTGTTACTTGCTCAACATTCACTTTTGCCGTCTGAACAAACCTTTTGGTCAGGAAGTTTTCCGCCACGGTGAATCGCCATCCACATAAACCGGCAGGGCATACTCAGCGTCCTGGGCAGTACCATCAATATACTGCTGTCGCACCTGACCAAGCATTACTCTGGCGTCGGGTATGGGTGTTCCAACACAGTAAGACTCTAAAGGCTTAGGCATCCAACTTGGCATTGCGCCAATGATCTTGAGGATATGTTCGCCTTGGGCGGTAATGTCTGCTGCTAGCGCATCAACCCAATCCGCGGGTTCGAGGAGCAGTTGATCGGCAATGACCACACTTAGTTCTGCGCCATTTTGCTGGTACAGGGAAACATAATAGGCATCTGCGCGGCTTGGAATAAGCGCGAGCCAGTTTGTTGGCTCGCCACTGTGGCTATAACCGGTCAAGGTTTTGTCTTCAATGGCGCTACGCACAAGTACTTCAGAGCCTTTCATGGCAACTACCTTGCTGTTGCTTGCCATAGCAATGCCTTGGGCTACTGAGGCTGCTATGCGCACACCAGTAAATGATCCGGGCCCTGCCCCAAAGCCAATGACCTGTGTGTCTTGCTTGCTCAGACCCGCCCTTTCAAACAGCTCGTTGAGCATAGGTAATATATGCTCATTGTGGCTGCGTTCCAGTTTACGTTGCTGAGAAAAAATGTCCTCGCCTACGGCTAAGGCCAAGCTACAATGGGCGGTCGAAGTTTCTATACATAAGGTATTTGTCATTGTCACAGCATAGCCAACCCTTGGATTTGGAGGAAGCATTAGCTTCTTTGAAAGCGCAATTGTTACCGATAAGTGAGGTGGAGCACTGTGCTTTGCAACACAGTCGCGGTCGAGTGCTGGCCAAGCCTGTGACCGCCCAACTCAGCTTGCCGCCCTTTCGCGCGTCGGCAATGGACGGTTACGCCATCCAAGCTGGGATGCATGATCAAATACTAAATGTGACCGGCGAAAGCTTGGCTGGGCACCCTTTCCAAGGCGATATTGGCCCTGGAGAGTGTGTCCGCATTTTTACTGGCGCATTGGTGCCAGCCAATGCTGACCAGATAATTTTGCAGGAAGAGGTCGCTGAGCGTGAGGGTATGCAAGTGCGATTTAACGCCCACAGCCCTTCTGAATCTTATATCCGCCCTGTTGGTAACGACCTAAAAGTAGGCAGTCAAATCGCGGACCAAGGCGATGTGTTGAACCCTTTTCTAATGGGTAGTCTTGCAAGCGCTGGAGTCAACTTGGTGGAAGTTTTTCGTAGGCCTGTTATTGGGGTGTTTTCTAGCGGCGATGAGCTTAGAGACCCCGGAGTGGAGGTTAAGGATCTACTTGAGGGCCAAATCTACGACTCTAATCGCCTCACGGTTAAGCAACTATTGGCAACTATGCCTGTGGAGGTACGCGATTTGGGCAGACTAGCCGATGAGGCTGATGTTGTGAGCGAAGCGCTGAGAAACGGCGCACGGATTTGTGATGCCATGATCACCAGTGGCGGTGTCTCAGTGGGCGATGCGGATTATATTAGTGAGACCATTGAAAAATTAGGCACGCTTGCGTTTTGGCGCCTTAATCTTAAGCCGGGTAAGCCTATGGCCTTTGGTAAGATTGAAAACTGCTGGATCTTCGGGCTACCGGGTAATCCAGTGTCTACCATCGTTACCGCCCTTTTATTGGTTCGTCCTGCGCTTGCTACCCTTGCCGGCACAGTTGCCGAGCCGCCTTTGCGTATTAAGGCCAAGTTGACTGCGCCGCTGCAACATCAGCCTGGACGTACAGAATATCAGCGCGGAACCTTTACTCAGCGGAATGGCGAATTTGAAGTTGGCCATACGGGAGACCAAGGCTCAAATCGACTGAGTACTTTTCACAATGCGAATTGCTTGATAGAGGTAAATAAGGCAATTGGGAATCTTCAATCGGGGGACTGGGTGAACATATTGCCCCTTACTGACTTAACCAAGTGACTTAACAAAGTGACTTAACAAGTGACTGATCTAATAAATTGTTTGCTCTACTGATCAACCTGCTGAACCTTGCGCTCAGCAGTGGCTTATTTAGGCGACCACAGCCTATTTAACCGAAGAAAGGCCTGCAGATATAGAACCCTGAATTGCTGCAACATCACCCTGCCCATTCACTTCTATGTAAGCTATTGAAGGTTGGCCTTTGTAGTGTGCTATCAACGGTTGAGTTTGCTCGTAGTAAACGGCAAGACGCTCACGAACAGTTGCTTCCGTGTCATCTTCTCTTTGCACTAATGGGTCGCCAGATTCGTCATCTACATCGGCAACTTTTGGCGGATTATAAATCACATGATAAACCCGCCCAGAACCCGGATGTACACGGCGGCCAGTAATGCGCTTGATAAGCTCGCCATCGTCCACCTGAATCTCAACTACCGCATCAATAGGTACGCCTGCAGCTTCCATAGCGGCAGCTTGAGGAATGGTTCGAGGAAAACCATCAAAGAGAAAACCATCTGCACAGTCGGCTTCCAATATCCGCTCTTTGACCAGCGCAATAATAATTTCATCTGAAACCAAGCCGCCTGAATCCATTACAGCCTTGACCCGATTGCCCAACTCACTGCCAGAACTCACCGCAGCACGCAGCATATCTCCTGTGGAGATCTGCGGAATGCTCAGCTGTTCTTTAATAAACTGCGCTTGGGTGCCTTTTCCTGCGCCAGGTGGCCCCAATAAAATTATCTTCATTCTCTCTGTCTCCAAACGTCGGCTGCATTACACAAATTGAGCGCAATACTTTACCTGATTTTTCGATGCAAAAAAGCCGTTGTTAACAGCTCTTTGTGAGCCCAACATGCTAGCGGGCATCCCTTGCCAGCGGTTTGCGAACCACCGATTGCACACCTTTTAAATGACCAATTCTGCTGGCCAATTGAAAGTACTGACGCCAACCCTGCAATTCCACTTCTAAGGCAATCTGCGCATGGGTTATCAACTCCATGACTTCCCCGGAAGCTGCCAAAATTTGCAGGTCCATGGAGGCAACCAGCTGGGTTATATCGCTGAGCAAGCCATGTCTATTTTCTGCGGTCACACTAAGTCCCATCCGCTGTGGAAATTCAGCAACTAAGCTATTCAGCGGATTGGCCGAAATCATGGCTTTTTGCACAGCATCTTTGTTGCTCAAAAATTCCGCCATCAGTGCAATATGACTTTGCTCGCCGCTGCTTACAGCGCGCAACATGCTGTCAACGTTGCCATACTTCGTGTCTTCACAAAGGACTTCGAGCTGAGTATCAGATAAGGCATCAATGCCACTACTGGCAGCCAGAGTTTGAATAAGTTTCAAACCAACAGTAGGTTCTAAATTGGCGGGCTTTGAGCGGTATTGCGTAACAATTTTTGCTTTCGCCCTGTGCGTGCGAACAAAGCCAAGCGTAGGCTCTAGCCATTCTCGGTAAGGTCCAAGATTTTCATCACCGCTGCCACCGCGAAGAACCCGAACCTGTTGCCCGGTTTTGAGCTCCGTGTGCAAGGGCATTTCTACGCCGTTCACCATGCCACCAATACAACTATGGCCAAGGTCCGTGTGTACCCGGTAGGCAAAATCTAATACGGTGGCGCCTGCGGATAAATCTAAAACGTGGCCCTTAGGCGTGGACACAAAAATGCGCTCTTCGCTAATGCGTTGTCTAAGTAGTGACACCAAATCTTCAGTATCGCCAAGGTCTTCGTGCCATTCTAGAACTTGTCGTAACCAATCCATTTTTGCCGAGAACGTTGCATCTTCCGAAGCAGGTTCCTTATCACCAACTTTATAAGCCCAATGAGCACAAACCCCTAGCTCGGCGTCTTCGTGCATCTGTTTGGTACGAATTTGCACCTCTAACACCAAACCGTCGTCTGCGGCAATGGCGGTATGAATACTCTGATAACCGTTCTCTTTCGGCGCAGCAATATAGTCATCAAACTCACTGGGGATATGTTGCCAATGCGTATGGATAATTCCCAACACTGCGTAGCAATCGGCTAATGTATCGACAACAATTCTGATCGCACGAACATCGTAAACTTGCTCGATGGAAATACTTTTCTTTTGCATCTTGCGCCAGATGCTGAATATATTCTTTGCCCTACCCCGAACTTCGGTCTTTACACCATGCCCTGCTAGCAAATCGCCAAACTGAACAGCTAACCCTTGAATTTGACTTTCACGCTCTTGGCGCTTGTTACTTAACTGTTTAGCGATACCTAAATAAATATCTTCACGCAGATAGCGTAAGGACAAATCTTCCAATTCCCACTTTAACTGCCACATGCCCAATCGATCTGCTAAGGGGGCAAAAATTGCGGCGGCTTCTTCAGCTATACGGGTTCTTCTGGCGGATTCATAGGTCTTTGCGTGGCGTAACACCAACACACGCTCTGCCAGTTTAATTACCGCAACCCGAACATCATTAACCAAGGAAATGAGCATTTTACGCACATTGTCGACCTGACTACGGTGGTCATTCTCCAACATTTTTGGCGCAGAAATTTGCAGTAAACTGGTGGTTGCCATAGCCCCGACATGCAATGTTAGCTCGCCCACTTCAGGGCCAACTCGGCGAACAATATCGTGCTCCTCAACAAGAGACTTACGCCACGCATGATAGCAAATGGCTGTTAGAACAGAGGCCTGGTCCAGCCTTAACTGCGCCACCATTTCAGCCAACTCCAACCCTTGCAGCAACGAGGTGTCGGCTATATCACCCACCCATAGACACGTTTGCAGTATTTCGTCCCGCTCAAGATGCGGGTGTTCCTCTACTAATAAATCTGTCCAACTGGCCAGGTCTACACTGCCATCGGAAAGTTCAGGTAAATTTTTTCTGACACTAACCACACGTCGCTCCCTCTGCTGCCCTGCTCGCCAAGATATACTCGAAAGCCGTCACGTTATTTGTCTCTCACAAAATGACCGATGGTTTCCACATGAGAGGTATTAGGAAACATGTCATAAATACCCACCTCGCGCAAAACAAAGCCGCTATCACTAAGGCGCTTAGCATCATCTGCAAAAGTAACCGGATTACATGAAACATAAACAATCTGCTCAAGCTCCGGTGAACTCACCCAAGATTCCAAATTAGGGCCGGCGCCACTGCGCGGGGGATCCAAAATCAAAGCCTGTGGAAACTGACCAAAATGACGCAGGGTTGCCAACATACTAGCGTCAACTTCTGCAGTGGCTGTTTCCGAGTAAAGGTCTTCGTCGGCAAAATGACAATGAGCTGCCAAACCATTACGCAGGGCGTTATGCTGACCCATTACTACCGCTTCTTGGCTGCCTTCAATGCCCACAACCCGAGCACCGGCCCGAGCCAGCGGCAGAGTGAAGTTGCCAATACCGCAAAACATATCCGCTACAACTTGGTCCGCAATATCACCAAGATAGCCCAACGCCGTACGCACCAGTTCCCTATTCATGAGGGCATTCACTTGCGTAAATTGGTGCGGATAAAATTGCAGACTCAGCCCGTACTCTGGAATTTTATAATCCAGAGGAATGACTTTGTCATCATCATTGAGGCGCGCCAAAGTGTCGTAGCCTTTACTTTGCAACAGCACTTGGACCGGATGATGTGTTTCGAAATGCTGCCACAGTGCACGATCATTTTCTGTCAGCGGCTGCAGGTGGCGTACCAAAATTGCAATACTGTTATCACCCTGGGCAACTTCCAGTTGAGGCACCGTATGAGGTTCACTCATTTCGCTAATGGTCTTTTTCAAATCTGGCAAAAGCGCCGACAATTCTTTGGTAAGGGTAAGGCAATGATCTATGCGCGCAACTCGATTACTGAACGACTCACGAAATCCCACAAGTACATTCTCGCCCACTACACGCACGCCCATACGTGCTTTACGTCTGTAGCCGCTGCGGACCAAAGCGCTAGGCTGACGCCACTGCCCGGCCTCTACCTCAACTCGCTTTAGCTGCTCGGCCAAATGACTTTGCTTGTGTAGCAACTGGGCTTCAGCGCTCATATGGTGCATTGCACAGCCCCCACAGCGGGGGAAATATTCACAGGCTGAAGGCACTCTGTCTTTATGCGGTTGTACCTGAGATTCAGACACATCTATTAGGCGACCGTCAGCGAACTTTTTACCACCGCGACGCTTCAAAATCCGCGCAATGACTTTTTCGCCGGGCAAGGCATTACGAATCCAGATTGGACGTTCATTTAACGTAGCGCCGCCCAGTCCATCTTCGGACAGGCTCACTACATCTAGTTCAACTTCGGTTGGGCTCTTGGCCATCTACTACTATCCTACTATTGGGGTACATCATTCGGCTGGTCAGCGGACGGTCACCCAAAACTGGGGCCAATGCATCGCGCAGCAATTTTTTTGCCGCACGACGCACGGCAAGATCGTTAAAGTCTCTGGCAGCAATAGCCAAGATTTCTTGACCCCAGAGTAGTTGGCCAAGGTCTCTTGGGAGACTGCTCTCTCCCGCATACTCCCCTGGCACCAAAACAAAACCTTCATTCGGTCGATAACTATAAATACGCGTCGGCTCGATGGCTCCCGCAACATCATTTGACGCCCCGGCTACGCGACGAAAATCCAGTCCGAAGCCAAGGTGATGCAAAAGATCCATTTCAAAATTACGCAGACTTGGCTCTAAACCATCGCCCTCTTCAAGAGCCTCTAGAACTTTCAGAGCCGCTGTGAAAACTAATGGCTCACTTTGACGCTCGGGTACCAACCTACTGAGCAATTCCAGTACATAAAAGCCTGCATAAAGGGCATCGCCCTTTAACGCCACAAAGTGACCTAAATCAAAATCTCTAACAGTTACCAAGCCATCACGAGGAATATAAGAAACGGTGCCAAAAGAAAACGCTTGCAGAGCAACCCGTTTCGGGTTGTCACGCTTCAGCCCTTTCATTACACCTACGACGCGTCCTTGGCCACGAGTAAGAAACTGCACAATAGAGCTGCTCTCTCGATAGGGCCTTACATGCAGAACCACAGCGGGCTCTTGGCAAAGGTTAGACGCAGCCACAGCGCACTGCTAACGAGTGATTTGGCAAAGTTTCATAAATGCGCTCACTAGTCGTATCCCAAGTGTTTCATCTGCCCCACGTTATTAGTCCAACCTTTGCGCACTTTTACCCAAAGGTGGAGCATCACTTTATGGTCTAGTAAATGTTCTATATCTTTGCGTGCTTCCTGTCCGATCAACTTCATGCGAGCGCCTGCTTTGCCAATCACAATGCGTTTTTGACCATCGCGCTCAACATATATGTCCGCATGAATCTCTGTGATTTTTTCGCTTTGCTTGAAACTCTCAATGACCACAGTTGCGCTATGGGGAATTTCATCACCCAGTTGGCGCATAAGTTTTTCTCGTACTATCTCTGCCACTAAAAAACGCTCTGGTTGATCGGTGACTTCATCGTCAGCAAAAAAGTGCTTGCCCATTGGCAGGCGCTGGAAAACATGTTGCCCTGTCTCTTATACACATCTGACGCTG
>CAJXUL010000146.1 GCA_913060615.1 uncultured Gammaproteobacteria bacterium
GCTCGGAGATGTGTATAAGAGACAGATCATCGACACATTGGCCCAGGCGACGTACTCACCGCAACGGTTAAGCAAGGCGAAGGATGGGAGAAAGAAGGTAAGCGCTCAGGTAAGCTGATTTTTTCTGAAACCATCACCGAATACCATGACCAAAATGGTGAGTTAGTGATTACTGCGCGTGGCGTGGGTGTTAGAACCGAACGACCAGTGGACCAATAGGGAACAATTTTATGGCACTTTCAGCAAGCAATTTGAATGCCGGCGACACCTATACGGAGTCTTTGGTAGAGGATTTAAAACGTACCCAGATCGTCATGTACGCAGGGGCGTCAGGCGACTACAACCCAGTACATACAGATGAGAAGTTCACCAAAGAACTGGCGGGATACCCCTCAGTTTTTGCTCATGGCATGCTCACAATGGGCATGACCGGAACCATGCTTACTAACTACGTAGGTGATGGTCGCCTGACCAAGTTCGGTGTGCGCTTCACGAGCCAGGTTTGGCCAGGAGATTCGCTGAATGCAACAGCAACTGTCGAAGACGTTACTGATGGCATTGTGAATCTCAAAGTTGAAACCACTAATCAAGATGGCACAGTTGTTCTATCTGGATATGCGGCTGCCCGAGTAGATTAGCTCAGGGATCAGTTCTAGAGATTAGTCCGGTGGTTCAATCTCCACTGACCTCGCCCCTAGAACAAACAAAGCCAGGGAGCCGTTTGGTTCCCTAGCTTGACTCTTCTTTGTACTTTCGCCTTCTTTTTTGCTTCCTTTATCAGCGTATCTTTGCCTGGTCAGCCTAGCGCTACCATTTCTCCACTGACGTACGTACGTCTATTTCAAAAGTCCAAGCGCGTTTCGGTTGGCTATATAGGTAGTCGTAGCCATCAACAATGCCGTCAATTGAAATCATGCCTTGTTCACCTAATTTTTCGGCGTATTCGGGTAGGTTCTTCTTAATTTTTTCGCCGCCGATGGGGCCATCTATAACCACGTGTCCTACGTGCACGCCATCGCGCCCGTACTCTTTGGCCATGGCTTGAGCCAAGTTGCGCAGAGCGCCTTTGGACGAATTAAAGGCCCCAAAGTTTTCTCTGCCTCGCAGCGATGCGCTGGCGCCAGTAAATAACAAGGTGCCGCCATTGCCTGCAAAACGATTAACCGCTTCGCGGCCAAAAAGGAAGCCTCCAAAGCAACATACCCGCCAGCTGTTCTCAAAGAATTCCGCGGACATATCGGCAATACGCCCTGGCGTATTGTTGCCCGTGTTGTAGATGGCCACGTCTAAATCAGAGCCAGCTCGGTCAAATAGTGCCACTGTCTCAGCTTCACTTGTGGAATCTGCCACAACAGCTTCTGCGCTGCCGCCATTGGCTTCAATGACTGCCACCACGCTGTCTAATTTAGCCTGTGTTCTACCGGCTATAAGAACGTGTAGGCCCTTTGTGGCGAAACGTATACATAGCTGCGCGCCCAGCCCTTCAATAGGTCCAACGCCGCTGACGATTGCTTTTTTCATGTTTAAGACTCCGCTGGTATGGCTTGTTTAAATGGGCGAACGGTGACGGTTTCGAACAGCCCGGCTAAATAGTAGGGGTCGCTGTCAGCAATAGCTTTGGCATCAGCTAAGCTTTCGGCAACGATAAAAACGATGGAACCAATCATTTCACTTTGGTCATCGGAAAGCATGGGGCCAGCAAAGCGCACTTCGTGGTTGCCCAGATATTCAAGGTGTTTAGGTCGCACGCTTTGTCTAAGCGCACTACTGTTGGGCTTATCTTGGCAAATTAATACGTAAAGCATAGTTGGCTCCTTTTGGGAATTTTTGGGTGGGATTTACTGAAACTTTGGCAGTTATATGAGTTTTTAGAATGGCACTTATTCTGAGGTCGCGGTCAGCCCCTAGAAACTTTTCTAGGGGCGTTGATTACAGGTTAGCGGGTGCAAGGGGCTCAATGTTAAGGCCCTCTTAGTAGTAAGGGCCTTAGTCCTAAGCAGCAACCAGCCAAAGTCTAGGCGCCTAATTCAGATGAGCTTTGAGTTTTTCAACTGCGGATAAGAAGGGGGCTCTAGAACATTCAAATACCGCTGCTGTGCTGAAAAAGTCGTGGACTAAGCCGTCACAGCGAACAACTTCAGCTGTGCTACCTGCTGCATTCATTGCAGCGCCATAGGCTTCACCTTCATCTCTCAGTGGATCAAATTCTGCCGTCATGATTAACGCAGGCGCCAAGTTAGCTAAACTTTCAGCTTGTATTGGCGAGGCATTAGGGTGCTTTCGTGCCGCCTCATCTGGACAGTAAGTATCCCAAAACCACTTCATTGTGGCGGTTTCTAGTAGGTAACCTGCACCATTCAACGCGTAGGATTCTCGGCTTAGGTCGTAATCTGTGACCGGATAGAGTAGACATTGAAAAGCAATAGTAGGGCCGTTTTCGTCCCTAGCCATTTGGCTCATTACGGCAGCAATAGTGCCACCGGCGCTTTCGCCTGCAACGCCAATTTTGCCGTTACCTTTGAGTCTTTGTTGATTTTCTGCGACCCAACAAACGGCCGCGTAGGAATCTACTACAGATGCTGGATACAGGTTTTCAGGTGCCAAGCGGTAGTCTACGGATACCACCACAAGGCCTGCCAAGGTGGACAACTCTCTACACACAGAGTCTGCGGTGTCGATATCGCCAATCACCCAGCCGCCGCCGTGGAAATACACCAGTACGCCAAAGGGGCCATCGCCAGCGGGGTGGTAAATACGTACTGGAATCTCGCCGAGAGGGCCTTCAATGTTGAGGTCTTCGGTTTTATGTACAGGAAGTTCAGGATTTACCGGGCGCATAGAACGGTAAACGTTCCTGCCATCGGGTACCGGTAGATCTGATATGCCCGGTGCCGGGCCGTTTTCTGCCAATTGATCAAACATGGCTTGATATTCTGGTGCTAGTGCCATTGAAATTTCTCCTCTCGTCCCAAAAATAGCTCAGTGAAAGCTACACTAAAGCGTTTCAGAACACTATATAGTAGCGCCCTTTAGACACTGCGACGGTCATGTTGTTTGTTCAAATTGAGCGAGAAAGATGCCCAAGCCTCCGGTTTAGAGTTAAGATTAAAGATTGCACCGACATAGATTTAATGGAGTAAACCGATGACACGGTTAGACAGCGAGCAGGACGAGAAGTTAGCGGCGGAAGCAGCCAAGAATTCCAACAGGTTAGAAAACGTGTTGATGAAGAACCGAACACTGACGTTGTTTGGTGAAATTAATCAGGATGTTGCCCGACGTACTGCTGAAAAACTCCTAGCGTTGGCTTTTGAGTCAGATGATCCCATCACTTTGTACATTGGCTCCCCCGGTGGTCACGTTGAGTCCGGTGACACTATTTTCGATATGATCCGATTCATCAAGCCAGTAGTAAGAACAGTGGGTACTGGTTGGGTGGGCAGCATTGCTACACACATTTATTTGGCCAGCGAAAAAGAAAATCGTTTCGCTCTGCCAAATACACGATTTTTGATTCACCAGCCCAGTGGCGGATTTGGTGGTGATGCAACAGACATTCAAATACACGCGCGGGAGATTGTAAAAACTCGTGAACGCATCAATGGCATTATCGCAACCCAAACAGGGCAACCTGTAGAACGCGTTGCGGAAGATACTTCACGTGATTATTGGATGAGTGCAGATGAGTCTGTTGAGTATGGACTGGTCGGTAAGATCATTAGTGATATAAGCGAAATTGGTTAGGCATCTCCGTTGGGGGTAACGGCTGTTGTTGGCTGTCTAAGCTGGCAAATGTAGATCAATTGGAAAAAGGCCCTCTGGGGCTTTTTTTTTATCTTTCTCGACTCTCTGGCCTCTTTGTCTTTTTTGGGGCTTTTGCTTTTTAGTCCTTTGCGCTGGGCGGCTTGCAGGTCACTAACTTTGCTCCAAAAGTACTTGAACCTCGGCTTCTAGTGCAAAAATATGCGCATCGTCGATGGCGCGAGTCCGCAGCGCCTCGGCAAGTTCCAGTAAGTATTCGATATTTGTACCGCTGGGCCCAACGCTGTAAAAAATCTCTTCGGCGATTTGCTTAATGGGTGCCGGCCCACGGTAGGCCTCGTTATTTTCATTGGCAATATAGGTAATGCCTGTAACCGCCTTTAATCTTTCTGGGGCAGTTTCTGAGCCTAGCTGCAAACTCAATGTCAGTCGGGTATAGCCGTTTTTCTCTCGGTGATCTAACTGTGCAAAAGTCTGCTCAATGTCTACATTGCTCACCAAATAGGCGACACCATGGCACTGCCCTTGACGGTCGGGCACAAGTGTAACAACCCGTCCCGGAGCTTCAGGTGTGCCTCTGTGGTCTTCTGAGCCCTGCCAAAATCGCCTAACATAACCCTCTATTCTGGCAGGTCGCGCTTGGATAAACGGCAGCTCTGGCTTCCAGATCAGAGAGCCGTAGCCAAACAACCAAGTGGCAGATTCCTCATTAGCTAGGTCTAGTTCCTGAGTTTGGGCTTTCGGGTGGTGGGGCGTATCTGTTGTCACGTAATGCTTCCTAGCTGTTAAGTTGTCGGTTTAATGGCGACCTTCAAATATTAACCCCAGGCGGTATTCCCGAAGTGAAATAGGGCATGCTAATCTCGATAAAGTCTGTTCAGATGGCGTCATCGATGTGCTGCGCGAGCTTACTTGAGCCGCGCAAGTACATATTCAATGAGCGTGATTTGCTCGAAGTTTTTGCGTGGGGTAAATTTCGAAAGCTTTAATAACACAGCAAAAAAAGCGTATAACCAACCTCGCGGCGTAAAATAAATTGATTCTGCATGGCGAGATTATGCAGAAGTAGAGGGGAAAAAGAATGAGTTACGATAAGTATGAATTAATAAAAGTGGCGGTAACCGGTCGAGTGGCAACAGTGACCATAGATAACCCGCCTATCAATCTCATCACGCAGGCGCTTTTTGCCGAATTGCGCGATTTAGTGGGCACACTAAAAGACGATCCAAATTTGACCGTGGTGGTGTTTAAGAGTGCGGATCCAGATTTTTTCCTAGCGCACTTTGATGTGTCCTCCATTTTGGAATTCCCAATTGACGGTGAGGCGGAAAGGGCCACGGAAATCAGCGCCTATCATCTAATGTGCGAGCGCCTGCGCACCATGGACAAAGTCACCATTGCTCAGATTGAGGGGCGTGTTGGCGGTGGCGGTAGCGAATTAGTTTCTAGCATGGACATGCGTTTTGGCGTTACGGGCAAAACCATTGTTAACCAGATGGAGGTGCCGTTAGGTATTCTACCCGGTGGTACCGGTACCCAGAGGCTGCCCAGATTGGTAGGTCGTGGGCGCGCAATGGAAATTGTTTTGGGTGGTGATGACTTAGATGCAGAAACAGCCGAGCGCTGGGGTTATTTAAACCGCATCTTCGACGCGGCGGATATTGAAGCCCATGTGTCTGCACTGGCTAATCGAATCGGTAGTTTCCCTGTAGAGGCTGTGCGGCTGGCCAAGGCCGCAGTTACTGCGGCAGAGCTGCCCTTAGCGCAAGGCCTACAAGAGGAAGGCTACCTATTTGCGCGATTGCTCAGAACGGAGTCCGCTCAAACCAATATGCGAGAGTTTTTGGAGATTGGTGGCCAAACCCGTGAAGGAGAGCTGAAAGTAGGCGAACTTGCGGCGGCGTTGGGTAAACCAAAGGTCGATTGATCGAGCAAGGCTTATAGGCGACCAACAAATACGAAACGTCATTTAGGCACTTTAGTAAGGTCTTTTATTTGTGCGATGGTGGGAGAGATGGTGTGAGCGATCGTATGAGCGGTTGTTGGCTCGACTATGGACGCGACTTTAGGCGCGACTATAGGCGCGATTAGGGACGTGTCGAAGTCTCCTTGATTGCTAATTTTTCGAAGAGATTTCTTCTCTTCTGTTTTCTTTTGCCTTCTTACCGCCTTCTTACCGCCTTCTTTGGCTTTTTTTGACCTATTTTGCGGTCTCTTATTTGCGGTGAAAACCCTCTGGCTATTGTTCTCAATAGCCGTGCAGATAGGTTCTAAATTCCATTTTTTCCACCTCAATTCCTCTCCTTTTTTTCGCGTCTCGAATCCCTAGTCGATACAAATATTTCAATTAATTCGAATTTTGAGGGTGTTTTCGATAAAAAGTGTTTCCAAATAATCTCAAAAACTGCCGTTTATCGGAATACTGAGTACCCAAAAAATACGACTAACGGTCGTTTTTGGAGGGTTTTGGGAAATATTCAAAATACTCGACCAATGGCGATCTGAAAACTACCGATTATCATTCGGTGTTAGTTTTGGCTTGGCTTGAGTGTTTTTCTTTGCACCTCGATAAGAGAGCGGCGCCTGCATTTACCGGTACCGTTAGTTAAATATATTAAGGAGTTGTAAATGAAACTAGTTAGACAGAAGGTTGGACTACTCACAGCGGTATTAGCCGTGACATCTGTTTTTGCTGGAAATGCCGCATTGGCTGCCGATGGTCTGTATGTATCTGGTCAGATCGGATCGTCGAAATTGGGTCATACCATTGAGCGCAATACTGGTGGGTTAGCCCTACCTGTACCAGACACAAGTGGCACCACTTTCGTTGAGGAAACCGAAGCGGAGATCGGCGTCGCAATTGGCTATTTATTCAGTTCTTCCAACGGTAAATTTTATTATGGGCCTGAAGCCTATGTGAACTATGAAACGGCCGAAACAAGAAACATTAACGGTGTGCTTATTGGCGACGTTGAACTCAACTATAGCTACGGTGCCCGACTCTTGGGTGGGGTAAATATTACAAATGAATTTTCTGTTTATACCCATATTGGCGTGAAGGTTGTTGATTTTGACTTAGGCCATTCCTACACTTTTGCACCGCCGGTACGAACAGAATCAGATTCTGAAGTGGGTTTTTCCTACGGTGTTGGAGCTGCCTATGATGTGCGCGATGACGTTGCGCTATTTGTCGACTACACCATTGCCAATGACATTGATTTTGGCGGCATTCCGGAAGTTGCGGGTGGCACCAATAGAGTCGATCCAAATGAGATCGATCTCAATACACTATCCTTTGGTTTGAAGTACTCGTTCTAGAGTAGTTTTTTTACGTTGAAGAGGCAGCTCTTTCGGCCGCCTCTTTCGGGTAAATTAGGTAGGTAACAGAAAGAAAATCGCTTGCATTGCCCTATCGCTAAGATGCCCTAGGTAGAAACGTTTTTTTTCTTTTTTGGGGACGGGGGATTGCTCAAAATTTACGATGCGCTTCCAAGGCTCTGCCTAAAAGCGTTTGTTGACGCCCATTCATATCCTCATGGAGACTTATTGATAGTCCAGTCATAGGGAACAAACTCCACGTCATAACTTTCGGGTATATCTTCGTCTATATATTGGTTGATATAAGCAATGAGACTGCCAGCGTGGGTTATGAACTCGGCTTTATAAAATTTCAAAATCTCGGATAAGTATATTTTTTCCTCCCCAGCAACAATTTTGAGGTTGCTCGGTGCAGCGAAAAATTGTTTGGCTTCTCTATCTAAGACTCTATTCAGCGATGATGATGTAAAGGGTACTTGGGGCAAAACCGGGCAGCTAATAGACACGCAGTTCAATGCAAAATGTATTCGTGGGTCGCCGAGGGCTCGAATTTCTTTTTCGTACTTGTACAAAGACTTTTTGCTGCTTGCGATT
>CAJXUL010000147.1 GCA_913060615.1 uncultured Gammaproteobacteria bacterium
ATCTACACCTCTCTATTCGTCGGCAGCGTCAGATGTGTATAAGAGACAGCCCAATCACCAGTGGACTTCATTTTACTCTAAGCGTGATGAGCTTTATGCCTACATCTGCAACCTTGCCGAAGAGTACGGTATTTATGCAAAAACACGATTAAATACAGAAGTCTTTAAGATGACTTGGCAGGAAGAGAGTAAAGCCTGGCAACTATGTGTGCGAGACAAGCAGGGTGTTGAAAGCCAGCAACAAGTGCCTTTTGTGTTTACCGCAGTAGGGCATTTGAATAGGGCCAAAGTGCCAGATTTTCCGGGTAAAGATGACTTTGCCGGGCCAAACTTTCATTCAGCCCAGTGGCGTCACGATGTAGACCTTACCGATAAAAAGGTGGCCGTTATTGGCACCGGTGCATCCGCTATGCAGTTGGCGCCTGTGTTGGCGAAAAGCGTTTCCCAGCTAACAATTTTTCAACGCTCTCCGCACTGGATTCGAATTTTGTCCGACTATCACCGCAAGGTGGGTGACGGCAAGCAGTGGCTGCTAGAGAACATTCCCTTTTATAGAAACTGGTATCGGTTCAAATTATTCTGGGCTTATGGCGATGGCATTTGGGAGTCTATTCATAAAGACCCAAGTTGGCCTCATGCAGATAGATCATTGAATGCAGACAATGAACGCCACCGTAACGCTTATGTTAAAAATCTCAGCGATGCGTTGAACGGCAATGCAGCGCTGCTCGCTAAGGTAGTACCGGATTACCCGCCCTTCGCCAAACGCATGTTAATTGATAACCACTGGTGCGACATGTTGCAGCAAGATCATGTGGACTTAGTAACAAGTGACGTGAGTAAAATAACGAAGAGCGGGGTTGTAGACGATCAAGGCGTAGAACACCCAGTAGACGCTATAATTTATGCAACAGGTTTTCATGCGCACAAATTTATGTGGCCGATGGAAATAGTCGGCGCAAGCGGGACGACCTTAGAAGACACCTGGGGGGATGATGCCCGAGCTTACATGGGTATGACCACGCCAGACTTCCCAAATATGTTTTTTCTCTATGGCCCCAACACTGGGTTAGGTCATGGCGGTAGTCTCATTTTCCATGTGGAATGTCAGACCCGGTATTTGGCGCAATGTTTGATGCGCACGTTGGAGGCGGGCAAACGCAAAATAGAAGTGAAGTCTGACATCAATGCGGCCTACAACCAGCGCGTGGATGATGAACATGAACGTATGGTGTGGACACATACAGGTGTGACCAACTGGTACAAAAACAGCCAGGGCCGAGTTGTTTCTAACTCACCTTGGCGATTAGTAGATTACTGGCACATGACCCATAGTCCAGATATGTCGGACTACAAGTTGTCTTGATAGGTCGAGCCCAGAGCTAGGCGTTAGCCTTTGCCTCGAGTCCTAGTGCGCTTGGGGCGCGCCTCTTTTTCAATGAATTCAATAATGATGTCAGCCACATCTTTATTGGTGGCCGCTTCAATACCGCCCAAACCTGGTGAGGAATTGACTTCCATAACCAATGGACCGCGATTGGAGCGCAGCAAGTCAACGCCGCAAACGTTGAGGCCCATAATCTTTGCAGCGTTCACCGCTGTACGTCTTTCCTGAGCGGTAAGTTTCACCAGAGTAGCGGTGCCACCACGATGCAAGTTAGAACGGAAGTCGCCGTCTGGTGCGGTGCGCTGCATGGCCGCAATTACTTTTCCGCCCACAACGAAACAGCGCAAATCTGAACCACCGGCTTCCTTAATGTATTCCTGCACTAAGATGTTTGCAGACAAGCCCATAAAGCCTTGAATAACACTTTTGGCCGCCGTTCTGGTTTCAGCCAGTACCACACCGATACCCTGGGTGCCCTCCAATAGCTTAATGACCAATGGCGCGCCGCCTACCTCACGGATTAGGCCTGGAACATCGTCTGGAGAGTTAGCAAACGCGGTAACCGGAATGCCTATTTTCTTTCTGGATAAAAGTTGCAGGGAACGCAACTTGTCTCGTGAACGTGTAATGGCCACAGATTCATTGACGCTATACACGCCCATCATTTCAAACTGACGAACCACAGCGGTGCCATAAAAAGTTACGGAAGCGCCAATTCTAGGGATGACCGCGTCAAAGTGCTCAGGACCAAACTCTTCGTCTTTATAGTGAATAGAAGGCCGGTCGGAGGTGATGTCCATAAAGCAGCGCACATGATCTATGACGCGAACTTCGTGGCCTCGTGCCTGCGCCGCTTCCACAAGGCGGCTAGTGGAGTAGATAGATTTACTGCGAGATAAAATTGCAATCTTCATAGCTGTTCCCCAAAAAAGTTGTTTGAGCTGCTAATTTTTTGCATGGGTTTACCTGTGAGGTAGGATTTGCGCGGATCGATTAAAAAATTTCCCCTTATGGCCGTTCTGCCAAGCAGCATTCGGTATCCCATAGATTCTCGGTCGGCTAAAGACAGTTCTATCTCCCAGCACTTTTCACCAATGCAAATGGTTGTTGCTATGAAGTAGCGTCGAATAGATTTGCCGCCAGAGTTTTTCACTTTGCGCTGGTCTACAACTTTGGCTTCACACCAATGCTTGCTGTCTATTGAGTGTCGAGAAGTCAGCACGCAAAACTTAATCCAAAGCTCTCCAGCCTTTGCAAATTCCGTAATTTCAAAAGCATGGATGCTAGACGAATAAGCGCCCGTATCAGTTTTCGCGGTAATCTGCTTAATGCCCAAATTGGGTAGGCTGACTCGCTCTCGCCAGCCGATGGTGGGCAGGGCGTCGGATTTTGTATTTTGGTCCAATAGTTTTCTCGGTGTTAGCAATATAAAGAAGAGCAAGGTGCTCAGCGCCGAACTCAAGGTTAGAAAACTCTTGGTGGCATGGCGCGTTGGAAAAGAAGCTGCATTCTCTTTATTTTTGCTTGCCGCGCAAGTGTTTTTTGGTAGTTGAAGAAATTTAAATCATTCTTGGCTGAAGAGATCTACAGAAGGCTGCTGTTGAAGATAACTACTGATGGTAACGGCAGAGGGCAACAACAAGAGAACGCCTCAATGCTTCTTGCTTAGAGCTGGGGCGTGGGCATGGAAAGGCTAAGGATAAGATTAAGATTAAGGATAATAGTAAGAGCAGGTTCGGTGAGCGTTGCACTGTGGCGGTGTATGGGCCGCTTTTATCTGGGCGTGCGGCGTGCCGTTGGCAAACAACAGGCCGCGCAGAGAGTAATTAGACAACACCTATTCTTTAACTTTATGCGGCGGCTTGGGTAGCACGTCTTCAACCAGCGAAATGGACTTCCATTCCGCTTCAACGGTTTCTACACCAGCTCTTGGCACATGTTCTGCTGGTCGCACTTGCTGCATGGGGTGAATGTATCTGGGGCAGTTAATCCAAGTATTGGTTATTGACACTCTTACCGCTAAACCCACTTCCGGCCACTGAGATAATATTTCCGCATCTCTGACCAATTCTGCTGTGCCTTGCACGCGTACCCGATGTGGGTTCACGGCATCTAAGAACAACATGCCTATTTTTCCTTGGCCGTCGATGTTGCCCATAGACAGCCACATGCCGTTGCCGTCAAAGCAGGGGAATAGCAGGGTGCGTTCATCTTCGATGATAACGAAGCCTGCATCGCCACCTTTGTGGGAAACTGTTGGAAATCCTTGGGCATCTACAGTGGTCAGGTAAAAGTTGTTGCGCGATTTGATAAAGGTTTGAGCTTCTTCATCTAAAAAGGGTTTTACAATGAGTTCACGTAAACGATCAGCCAGTGGGCGAGACTGAAACTCATCTTGTAACTGCTGATGTGAAGGGTCGTAAAATTCGCTCATGGGAGTGTTTCCATTTCTTCTTGGGAGATAAGTCGGTGTAAAAGCGGGTGTTTTTTTATGAACTGTGCGTGGCACAAAAAAACAGGCGAGGCAACGTGAGTTGACTCGCCTGTGTAGATTAGCGGTTAGCCGTTACCTGAAAGCACAAAGCCTTCATAACCTGCGGCGACCACTTGGTTGCACTTCTCTACGTAAGGTGGGACACCGAGATAAGGCATAAACACCCGTGTTTTGCCTTCCACGTTGGCACCCATGTACCACGAGTTACAGCCGGGATAGACAGAAGTTTGTGCCACTTCGTTCACATGAGAAACCCAATCCTCTTCAGCCTGTTGGTCAACGCGGATCGCCACATGCTGATTGTCATTCATGTATTCAATGCAGTCGGATATCCATTCTACGTGCTGCTCAATTGAGGGCAGCATGTTGGACAGCACCGATGGGCTGCCGGGTCCGGTAACGATGAATAAATTTGGGAAGCCTGCTGTGGCTAAGCCTAAGTAGGCCTTTGGCCCTGGCGCCCATTTGTCTTGTAGTTTCTTGCCGCCTTCACCTTGGATATCTACATTGGTGATAGCGCCGGTCATTGCATCAAAGCCTGTGGCTAAGATAATGGCGTCTACTTTGTATTCGCCGCCGGAGGTGACCACTGTGTCGCCGTTAATTTCGGTGATAGGGGTCTGCTTAAGGTCTACAAGTTTTACGTGATCTTGGTTGTAGATTTCGTAGTAGTCAGAATCTACACAAAGGCGCTTACAGCCAATGGGTGTAACAGGCACTAGTTTTTCTGCCAGCTCTGGATCATTAACGCGCTGCGCAATTTTTTCTTTGAAAAATTCGCGCGCAGTATCATTAGCCTTCATATCAAAAACTAAATCATTATAAACCGCTAAAAATGCCAAGCCGCCTTTGGCCCAACGCTTTTCATACTCTGCACGACGCTCGTCATCGCTGACTTCAAATGCAGATTGATCGCTGTCATCAAAATCTGCGCCAAAGCCACGCTGCCAGTTTTCTGCCCGATATTCTTTGTATCGAGACTTAAGCTCTTTAACGTAATCTGGGTCTAGGGCTTCGTTGTACGCGGGGATTGAATAGTTAGGCGTACGCTGAAAAATGGTTAAGCTGTTAGCTTGCTTAGCAATGATTGGCGAGCTTTGGATGGCGGATGAGCCAGTACCAATAACACCCACGTTCAGGCCGGTAAAGTCCACGCCTTCGTGCGGCCAAGAGCCGGTGTGATAAACCGGTACGCTGCATTCGTTAAGGCCCTTGATGTTTGGGTAGTTGGGTTTAGACAAGCAGCCGGTTGCCATAACCACAAAGCGTGCTTCCAAGGTTTCACCCGAGCTCAGGCTAAGTTGCCACATCTCACGCTCTTCCAAATATTTGGCTGAAGCCACCTTGGTATTAAATTGAATGCCATCATTCAGGCCAAAACGGTCTACAACGTGCTCTGCGTATTTAAGTATTTCTCCTTGAGTGGCGTACTTTTCGCTCCACTCCCATTCTTGCTGTAGTTCTTCAGAAAACTGATAAGAATATTGCATGCTTGGAATATCGCAGCGCGCACCGGGGTAGCGGTTCCAATACCAGGTGCCACCCACGCCGGTACCGGCTTCAATAACTTTGGCGTTTAAACCTTGTTGGCGTAGCCGGTGCAGCATATAAATGCCAGCAAAACCTGCGCCCACTACAATGGCGTCTAATGCCTTATTTGCTTCGCTCATTTTTCTCTCCCGTTAAAGTAATTCTGTGTTGTTCTTTTAAAGCTGCTGTTTTAAATGTTTAGTTTTTAAGTAGCTGTCTTTTTGATATCTATTTTTTGGACTCTGGTTTTCGTTGTCCAGCGAGTCGCTTTTTACCCCATAGTCACTTCATAGCTACTTCATTGCAGCGTCGGGTATCCAATTGCCGTGAGCGCCGTAGGGCACACGAAAGGGCAACTCAATGGTTGCAACCGGTGGCGCAGAAAAATTTTGCGCATCTATAATGACTAATCGAGATTTGCCGCTGGTTTCGTCATGGGCCAGGGTCATTATCCAACCCTCGTCTTCACTCAACTGTGCAAGGTCCGAGGTCGTTGTGCATGGCGCGAATACAGGTTCCGCCCCCCGAACATTATGGCCCAAGAAATGCTCTTCGCAACTGCCTTTGGGTAGGTCGTACTTGTACAATTTAGCCCCATAAATGGGCTCTTCGCTGTTGCCTTCGCCGTCTAAGCTCATCAGATAGCCAAATCTGTTTTCTAGCCCTACGAGTGAATCGTTGACTCTGCCGAAGTCCGCTGGACGGTCGTCGACTTTATCTTCCGATACCGTGCCGGTGTTCAAATCTATCTGCCATCTGTGCAGACGCCCTACCTCAGAATAGTCTTCAGAGTCAGCGCCAAAGGCAGAGTTTTGTCTGGAGACGTAGAGCGTGATGACATTGTCTTTTTCAAAGGCATTGACTGGGTGAAAGACATAACAAGGGTCAATTTCAAACCAGCGAATGTCGTCATTCGTACCGTTGCGGGGCATCACACCAAGGCGTGCGCCTTTGTCCCGTTGAAAGCTAAAGGGTATGCCTGAAGCCAGCAAATCTAGGTCTAAGGCCAAGGGCAGGTCCATAAATATGACGTGATGCTCGGTAATGTTGAAGTCGTGCATCATCACCATGTTGGGCAGGTCAATGCCCTCTATTTGCTTGACCTGACCGTCTTGACCAATGCGTATGTATTTCAAATAAGGCTGTTCAAAGGAGAAATAGCTGAACGCCAGCATTTCCCCAGTAACAGGGCAAATTTTCGGGTGAGCGGTCATGGAGCAGGTCAACGCGCCCTCGTAATTTTCATAGCCAATGGTGTTCAAATCTTGGTCTATGCGCCAAGGCCAGTGAGCCTCTTCAAGGCAGAGTATTTTGCCAGCGTGGGCAACAACGTGGGTATTACCCTTGCCGCGTTTAAGGTCGCCTAGGCCTGCGCCAGGGTCGGTTAATGGCTGGGTAACCTCATCGGTTTGAATGAAACGATTGCGATACCACTGGGCTTTGCCATTATTTAGTCGAATACCGTGGACCATGCCGTCGCCTAAAAACCAGTGGTTTGACGTGCCGGAGTGTGGGTTAGGGCCGGTGCGTATATAGACGCCTTCAAGCTCTGGTGGAATGCTGCCCGTGACACTTAAGTCACTGGTGGAGCGTTCTTCTAGCATGGGTTCCCAATTGCCGCGCAGGTGCCATGGTATTGTTTGCTGGTGCATATTATCCCCTCTTATATCCAGATCTCCCGTCTAAAGATATAACAGTTACAGCGCAAGAATTACAGAGGCGAAACATTTCTTAAGCCGTTTTATCGGGTTGACTGTGAGTCCACTTGGAAGTCCTGCTACAAGAAATATTCATAGGTTTACGGCGTGTGTCGCAAGGTTGTCTAACCAGAACATGGACGAAAGGGCTGCTTTGCAGATGTTCTTTTATTGCCATTATGTCCTATAGTAATCAGCAGAAGTAATCAGCAGAAGTAATCAGCAGAAACACATACACGAATTTGAGAGGAGTGCTCATGGACGCTGCACGTAAATCTATTTTCCCCATTGCTGATGACAGCTGGGAAAGTATTGCCATTCGGGAGGTGGCAGCTTTAGACAAAGAACAAGCCATAAGCCAGCTGCAAAGCTGGAATTTGCACGTTTTTGCGCGCCGTGTAGTTAACGACGATACCGGTGAAATGGGTAATCCGATCTTGCCCAGCGATGTGATATTCGTCGAACCGCCAGTCAAAGCCTAGCTTCTGTCTCTTATACACATCTGACGCTGCCGACGAATAGAGAG
>CAJXUL010000148.1 GCA_913060615.1 uncultured Gammaproteobacteria bacterium
GCGTCAGATGTGTATAAGAGACAGGTAACAGACAAAGCCAGTATCGAAGCTTTTCTAGATGTTGCCTACACAGAATTTGGCCGACTCGATTGCGTAATCAACAACGCAGGGGTTGAAGCAGGCGCAAAAACTTACCACACCACCGAAGAAGAAGACTGGGACTTTGTTGTTGATACCAACCTCAAAGCTGCTTGGATGGTGTCTAAACTATACACAGATCGGGTAGTCGCCCATGAACAAGGCGGTGGCAATATCATCATGATCTCAAGCATCACCGACTCGCGTACCATCAAAGGTCAATTTTCTTACGCGGTATCCAAAGGTGGCATGACGCGAATGACCCAAGTAATGGCACTAGAAGCCTCCAAATACAATATTCGAGTTAATGCATTGGCCCCCGGCTATTTCCTCACCGACGTCAGCCGTATTTTACTGGAGTCGCCCATGGCCGATACGTTCGTTAAAGGCATTCCCATGCGCCGCGTTGGTCAATTTCCTGATTTAGACGGGCCGATACTATTGCTTGTTAGCGATGCATCCAGTTTCATGACCGGCTCAACTTTGGTAGTTGATGGCGGCCATGTTTGCGCCTCACTTTAAGCCCACTGGAACCACAAGCGAGCAATAAGAGAACACTAAGAGCACAACAAGAGAAGAATATGAGCACCATTCGACCCTTTACTATTGAAGTAAAAGCTGACGACGTAACAGACTTAAAAACCCGCTTGGCCGCCACCCGCTGGCCTGATGCAGAAACCCCAGATGACTGGAGCCAAGGCGCGCCACTGGCTTACATACAAGAAGTAGTGGGTTATTGGTTAAACGACTATGACCACCAACGCTTGGCAACGCGCCTTAACGCCTTTGATAATTTCCTCACCGAGATTCAAGGCTTGGACATACACTTTTTGCATATTAAATCTAGCAACCCCAATGCCAAGCCACTCATCATGACCCATGGCTGGCCGGGTTCAGTAGTTGAGTTTTTGCAGGTGGTGGGTCCGCTGACTGAGCCACAAGATCACGGCGGTAATGCTGATGATGCCTTTCATTTGGTTTTACCCTCCCTCCCCGGCTATGGCTTTTCCGGCAAACCCACCACTACCGGGTGGGGTATCGAAAAGATAGCCGATGCTTGGGCTGAGTTAATGGCGCGCCTGGGTTACGACAAATACTTTGCTCAAGGTGGCGACTGGGGTTCAGTGGTGACATCTGCTATTGCCCGACAAGACGCTGAACATTGCTTAGGGATCCATTTAAATATGGTGGTTGTGCCACCAGATGCCACAGCAAAAGATTTAACCGATGTAGAAAAATCTGCACTAGCCGGCTGGCAGTTCTATCAAGAGTGGGATTCTGGTTACTCCAAACAACAGGCCACGCGACCACAAACGTTAGGCTACGGACTAGTAGACTCGCCCAGTGGTCAGGCCGCTTGGATCATTGAAAAGTTCTATACATGGACCGACTGTGACGGCCATCCAGAAAACGCCATAAGCCGCGACGAAATGTTGGACGACATTATGGTCTACTGGCTTAACGCCGCAGGTGCTTCATCAGCTCGACTTTACTGGCAGAGTTTTGGCGGCAGTTCAGACGCAACGCCCATCACAGTGCCTATGGGCGCGACCATATTTCCAAAAGAAATTTTTCGCACCAGCCAGCGTTTTGCCGCACAAATATATAAAAATATCGTACATTGGACCGTGAAGGAAAAAGGCGGCCACTTTGCTGCATTTGAACAGCCAATTGTTTTTGTTGACGAAGTTAGAACGTGTTTTAGATCGTTAAGATAGCGCGAAGAAATAGAGCGAAGAAAGTACGGGGATAAAGCGCGGCTAAAACCGCGCTGAAATGATGCAGGCAAAAATGCGCTAAAGACCGCCTAGCGCTTCGCCCTCTATAGTCACGCGGTGCATTAAACGACGGTGACCGTGGTAGTCATTAATCGCCCAATGCCAGGTTGCTCTGTTGTCCCAAAAGGCCATTGAGCCCTTGCCCCACTGAAAACGATAGCTGTGCTCTGGGCGACCAATATGGGCATACAGATAGTCGAGTAATGGCTTGGACTCTTGGTCCGTCCAACCTTCAAACCTGAGTGTAAACGCAGCGTTCACATACAGTGTTGGGAGACCAGACAGAGGATGCTTAACGATCACTGGATGCACCGCGTCTTGGGTGGCGTCGTCGCCATTACCCAATCTGCCGTTGAGCGCATCTGAATAACCAGTGGCGTTACCAAAGACATGTCTGGAGGAATGCACTGCACGCAGGGTGGATAACGTTGCCTTCATACCGTCGGACAAACTGTCATAGGCTTTGCTGCAATTAGCAAACAACGTATCGCCGCCAACGGCGGGCACTTCATGGGCTAGCAACATAGAACCCAATGCTGGAATCTGATCATAAGAGTGATCTGTGTGCCAGTTACCACCAATATTAAATTCTTGGTCTGGCTCTTTAGCCACTTCAGCAATTTCAGGATAGCCGTCAACATGGGCAAAAAACCGATTAACATTGATTTCGCCCCAACGTCGGGCAAAACCTAAATGCGCTTCTGGACTAAGGTTTTGATCACGAAAAAACAGCACCCCGTGCTCTGCAAATGCCGACTGTAACGTTTGCATCTGGCTGTCGTTAACGTCGTTCAGATCAACATTAGCAACTACTGCTCCCACAGCGCCTGTAGATATAATTTGAATATCTTGAGTCATACCACTCTCCCTAAACTGACTTAAAAATAAAGGTTAATACTTTACTGCACACAATAAAACGCCATTTAGCAGTGCAAGTGCACCACTGGCCTGATTGAAATTTATACTGCTTTTCCGCTGGACAGTTTCTTTGGCGGCGGCGCAAAAAAGATCAATACGCCAGAGAAAATATTCAGACCTGCTACCACCATAAAGGGTACGCCATAGTCTCCATAAGCATCTCGATACAGAGCAGAAAACCACGGCGCCATTGCGCCTAGGGCCAATGAAAATGGCATGCCTGCACCGCGAATGGCACCTAAAAATCGACGACCAAAGAAAGACGCCCAGATAACTTCTTGCATGGGGATCATGCCTCCCCAACCAATGCCCAACAAAAAGAATGCGGCATAAACCCAGATCAACTGACCACTCATTGTGGAAAAGACGATACAGGCTAGTGCCACACCCGTTAGTGAAGCGGATAACGCTGCCAGAGGTTTTGTCGGGCTGCGATCAATAAGATAACCCCAAACCGGCTTGGACAACATGGCCGGGATGGATGCAACAACAATGGCATAAGCGGCCTCAGTACGAGTAAAACCGTTATCTGTTAAGTAAGGGACTGTCTGCAACAACATCACAACGATATTTATGGAAAAGAAACCAAAGGCGATGACCAAGGCATAAAACGAAAAAGTGCGTAACGCTTGAGCCCGAGTAAAAGATCGAGCCAACTCATCCTTGGCCCGCTGACCTTGACCTTGCGCAATTTGTTCAGCGCTATGGCCGTCCGGGTGCAGGCCATAATCTTCTGGCGAGCGGCGCACTAACAGCGCCACGGGCAATACAAAAACTGCTGTTGCAGCACCCAACCAAAGCCACGACTCGCGCCAACCAATTGTATCAATGAGCCACGTAGCCAGTGGTGTGAGCACAATGCCACCAAAGGAAATGCCCATTGCAGCGACGGCTATAGCCAAACCACGCTGTTCAACAAACCATTTAGACAGCGTAACGTTAACCACCAAGTTACCTAACATGGCGCAGCCGGCGGTAACGATAACGCCATTGAGTATCCACCATTGCCAAAGGGTCTGTACCCAACTGTGCAGACAAAGCGATATAGAAAGTAACACGCCACCGACAAGCATAATCGGCCTGCCGCCGTAACGGTCTACTCGCACGCCGACAAATACACCGACCAATGCCATGACGCACTGACCAATTGAACGGGTTAAGGTGAAATCAGAGCGCGACCAACCCAACTCATTGAGCATTGGGTCCATAAAGGATCCTAGTACATAGCTGTACATACCAATGGCTACAAATTGTGCGACAAACGCCGCGCCGACAATGTAATAGCCGTAATAAATGCCGTTGGGGGAAACTTGTTGCTGTCGCAAGAGAGAAGTACCTGTGCAAAATGGGGCCTAAGACCATGGAACTCTTTGGCGCATTTTGCACACAGAAACATTTGCAAAAGACCTAGAAAAACAGGTTTGCAACCCGAGGACAAAAAAATTACCTAAAAGAAAGCGATAACGGCTTATGCCACAACAACTCTAGATCTCATTTCTAAGATCTCATTGCTAAGATCTAAGATCTAATTTAAAGAGGCCTAGTCTGCCATCAGCAAAGAAAAGATCTAAGCAATGGGACTGCTAAGCAGTCCCATACTTATCGAGCAAACGTTAGGTATTAGAACCTTCCATTTGACTCAAAGCGGCTATGACTTTGTCGACAATCGCATCTGTCTTAGCGCGCATTTCATCGTCTGTTGCATCCTGAATGGGGTGCTGAACAAATACTCGCTCAGCATCAGGCATGCCCAACGCTGTGGCTTGCGCATCTGCCGCTGTGACAAATTCTGAAGAAGCGATAGAGACTGCGGGCGTACCCTGAATCTCAAACCATACCGTGTCATGCAAACTGCACGTGGTACAGGATCCTCAGTCGGCTAAGGCCTCAATAACAAAATCGTTATTTGCCTGAATCTGTTGCCGCAGCTCTTCAGGCGCTGGCTTAGAAAATGTTGGCTTAGCGTAACGGGTGATATTTACATCCGGTAAGCGTTGGCTCAACGTTTCTTCTAAACGGTCGAGTAGAACATTACCGCGAGGCTTAGAAATATCCAGCAACGCTACGTTGCCTGTAATCTGCTTTGGTCTAGGCGTAATTTGCCGCGACACTGGCACCCGCTCATCGGTGGGGTCCAAAATGGATAACATCGCCATATCCACAACTCTCCTCTTATTTTTCCAATTCTATTTATAACTCATTCGGCTATGCAACGCCGCATCAAATATCTATTTTTCTCGATACCGGTATCGAACCTATGCTGCCAGTGACCCAGCCATGAAAGGCCGCTGAAAACTTACCCGCCTCGCCGCCAGCCACAACAATGTGAATATCATCTTCTGTCCTAAACTTAGGCATCATTCGGTCTAAGGCCTCTTCACTCATACCCGCAGCGGCAGCAGGATTGAGGCCCGCGCCTGAAACGTCATTGCCGACAAGCTCACGGGTTGGCCGAGACGAAGTCTCTTGTATCCGCCGTCGCAAGTCCGCTTTGCTGTAGTTGTCACGCATTAACGTATCTACGTGCTCAGGCACAACCACTAGTAAGCAGTTGGTCGCAAAATGCGCCTTTGGATTGTAAATACCCTCAAGGGTCTGACCGATAGTACCGGCCAGCGCATCTGCGCTGCGCGACTCTTGATCTACGATCAGTGAAGGACCACTGGTCATCGTAAACACACTGACCACCGAATCAGAGGCGTCAAAACCGCGCTCCACATGCAACGGTTGCCACGGATTGCGCTCTTCCCACTCAGCAAAGCACATGGTGAATTTCATTGGGTTACCCAGTACCGAGCGCTCTGTCTCACCGGGCTTAGCACCGCCAACGTTGCGGATCACAAGGCGCACAGCGCGCCCTATGGTGGCATTAGCGCGGTTACCTTGACCCAGCGCACCCATGCCCATATTCATGCCTATTTGATGACGTATGGGACCATTGACCACAATCACCGGGCTAGCGCCCATGGTTGTGGCCATAACACCGTGCACGTTGTAATCATCCGTGCTGATGGCCTCCACCGCGGCAATGACTACCGGCAAATACTGCGGCTTACACCCTGCCATAACCGCGTTAATGGCAATTTTTTCAATGCTTACTTCGCCAAGGTTGGGCGCCATAACACCGACAATTTCTTGAGCGTCGCGCCGGGTACCCTCAAGCATTCGTAATACACGTTCTGGGGTGGGAGGAATCACCGGCAGGCCATCAGAAAAACCCTGATCGAACATAAACTCGAATTCGTCGTCCTGACTACCGATTATAATCTTGCGCGCTCGGATAGGGCTATTCTCAGCTTCAGCGCGCAGGCGGTCGGCATTGCTCGGATCTACCGAAAGAGACCCACAGCCCGGTCGCCACTCAGGCAGTTTTTGCCAATCAAGGTCGAGCTCTGGGCTTGCCAATTCGCTGCTCATACGCTGCATCAGGTCTTGCCACTCAGCGCGCACAAAGCCAATGAGCGTGTCTGTGACCGACCCAGAAGCATTCGTTCTGTAGAGGGTAGGCACGGTTTCTACATCAGCGGCAAAAGACACTTTAAGAGCACTGTCATCCAAAATAGAAAAGCCTGGGGCAAAAGCCTTGTCTAAGGCTTTATTGCCGCCCAAGGTTTGACCAATGATTTGTATGTCAATCGCGCCAGCCAAAGCCTTATGCATGGCCACTAAAACCGGCATGACCTCTTTGCAAGTTGGACAGTCTTCTTTGATAAAACAGACCAGCGCATCACCATTGCCGGGGAAAGCAACTTGCTCTCCACGCAGATTCTCCAATTCAAATGCTGCAATTACTTCACTCATTTAACCCTCCCAAGTCTGTTTTTTTTCATCTGACCACAATCTGTCGCCACTTTGCTGCCAAAAGTGTCAACAAAACTCATGCGATTTCTATATTGAGTTTCATAGTCTATAACGAGTAGAGTTTTGTATTGCAGAAAATTTGAGACAGTCGATGAGAGAAATAGCAGAGTTTCGTAGTGAAGTGCGTGGATGGTTAGCTGAGAATTGCCCTGAAGGCGCCAAGGGGCCGGGGCAAATTGCCGTTGGCAGCACCAAGATTGAATTGGAACCAGATGTTGCCCTATGGCTGGAGCGCTGCGCGGAAAAAGGCTTTACGGCACCCACATGGCCAACAGAGTTTGGCGGCGGCGGACTCAGCACTGCTCAGGCAAAAGTTTTTTATGAAGAAATGGGCAATATCGGCGCGCGCATGCCATTAGGTGGCATGGGCATGACAATGATCGGCCCAACCCTGCTTGAATACGGTACCCAGGCGCAGAAAGAGCGCCACATGCCAAAGATCATTCGCGGTGAAGTTCAGTGGTGCCAAGGCTATTCCGAGCCTAATGCAGGGTCCGACTTAGCCGCACTCAACTCCAAGGCAGACGACAAAGGCGATCATTTTGTGATTAATGGTCAAAAGGTTTGGACCTCTGGCGCGGCCACAGCAGACTGGATGTTCGCACTGGTTAGAACCGATCCAGACGCACCTAAACATGAAGGCATCAGCTTTGTTTTATTAACCATGGATCAGCCCGGGGTCACGGTTAAACCCATCAGGCTGATTTCCGGTTCCTCGCCTTTTGGCGAAACATTCTTTGATGACGCCATTGCTGACAAAGACAACTTGGTCGGCGAATTGAACAAAGGTTGGTCTGTAGGTAAGCGCCTACTGCAGTATGAACGTTCAGGCATTGGCGGCTTGAATGGCGGTGCACGCCCTACACAACCGGGCAGTGGCTTGGTGGAAATTGCGAAAAATTATGTGGGTGAACGGCAAGGCAAAATAGACGATTCCGCCATCCGCGAAAAAGTCACCACACTCAATATGAACAGGGC
>CAJXUL010000149.1 GCA_913060615.1 uncultured Gammaproteobacteria bacterium
GGCAGCGTCAGATGTGTATAAGAGACAGCAACACCCCCTTCAATAGGCAGCGGTCCGGATTCTACGGAAGGCCAAGCCAATATGTAAGCACCAGGCGCATAGTGAGCGGCGGTGGCCACGCCAAAGCCTTTATGTACCTGAATCACCGCCCAAGGCATTGTTGACTGGGCTGCTGCTGCAACCGCCGCCATGCCATAACGTATGGTGCCTGCGGCTTCAGATTCTGGCCCAATCATGAAACCAGGTTGATCAATAAAATTAACAATAGGCACATGGAATGTATCGCACATTTCAACAAAACGGCGATACTTTTGCGCTGCCTCGGCGGTCATGGCGCCAGCGTAATGCATGCAATCGTTGGCGAGAACGCCCACCGGCTGGCCGTCGAGCGTCGCCAAGCCACAAATCTGGCTAGGCCCATAATAGGGTGAAATTTCAAAGAAGCTGTCGGCGTCGACAATTTTATTCACAATGGCGCGCATATCAAAACCGGTATTGCTTTCGCGGGGCACCGCGGTGAGCAGGCTTTGATCCATACGGTCAATGGGATCGGTATTTTCTCTTCTGGGGGTGCGCTGCCAAACGTTGCTGGGCAGGTAGCTTAAGAACCGCTGAATCTGCGCCAAAGCGTCGTGCTCGTCTTCGGCCATATTGTCTACAATACCGCTGCGCACATGCACTTCAGCGCCGCCCAGTTCTTCCTTGGTCATCTTCACGCCGAGGGCACGCTCAACTAATGCGGGACCACCTATGAGCACTTGGGCTGTGTGGCGTGTCATGACAGAAAAGTGTGATGCCACCAAACGCCCTGCTGGAAAACCTGCTACCGCGCCTAGGGCTGCGGATGCCACAGGCACAACGGTCATAGCATCGGCAATAATTTTGAACCTTGGCTCGGTAAAAACAGGATCGCCTACGGTAGCGCCTTTTTTTGCGCCGCCTTTAACACTGCCACCACCACCTTCCAGCATCCGAACAAGGGGCGTTTTGTATTGCACCGCAAGGTGTTCGGCGTAAACGCTTTTGCGCAAGCCTGCTGCATTTGGCGAACCGCCTTTGAGAGTGAAGTCTTCACCGGCAACCACTATTCTGCGCGCGCCCACTTTGCCAAAACCGACAATGTAGTTTGCTGGCACATATTCTATGAGTTGATCATTTTCGTCATAAACAGGGCTGGCTGTTGCTTGGCCATGCTCTCTAAAACTGCCGTCGTCTAAGAGCACATCTATACGCTCACGAATGGTCATTCGACCACGGGCATGTTGCTTGGCAATACCCGCCTCACCGCCTTGCTGCTTGGCTAGGTAGCGCCGACGTTCTATTTCTTTAACTTCTGATTCCCAACTCATGGCTTTTACTCTGGGTGCTGACTTTGGCTCGTTGCTGCGACTTTTACCGTGACTTGTTAATTGGGATTACTAAATGCAGGCGCGCGCTTTTCAAAATTCGCCTTAATGGCCTCTACCTGATTAGGCGTACCAATTAATGCACCTTGCAATGACGCTTCTAACTCTAAACCCGTACGTTCATCGGCGTGCCATGCGGCCTCGAACAACTCTTTGGCAGAACGCACTGCGTCAGGTGACTTGGACGCAATCTCGTGGGCCAATTCCATTGCATGCGCATAAGGGTCGTCGCTGACATGGGTCACAAGACCGGCTTCTAGAGCCTGCTCGCCGTTCAAAATACGGCCAGTAAAGGTCAGCTCTTTGGCCAAATCCATAGGCATAAGGTCACGTAGAGTTTGCGTAAGGCTCATGTCTGGGATCAGCCCCCACTTAATTTCCATAATAGACATTTTCATATCTGGGGCAGCAATACGAATATCCGCACCTAAAGCTACTTGTGCACCACCACCAAAAACTACGCCATGCAGCGCGGCTATGACTGGCACAGGCAAACGCTTCCATACAAGCGCTGGGCGTTGAGCAAAGTTTTCAACTCTGTCGTCTTTTTGCAACAATGTGTTTTCAGTGCTGCCCTTTTTACGAGAGCCATCGCCCATGGCGGTGAAACTGCCCATGTCTAGACCAGCACAAAATCCACGACCATTACCCGACAACACGACTGCGCGCACTTCTTTAGATTTCGCTAGAGATTCGCCTGCGTCAATAATGGCTTGGAACATATCTGGGCTTAGCGCGTTATATTTTTCTGTGCGGTTCAAGCGTACGTCTGCTACGCCGTCTTTAATGTCTATGGTGACTAAATCTTGTTCCATGGTGTGCCTCTTTTGATCTGCTTGTTTGATTCTTTCTTAGTTGTGTTCTTAGTTCTGTTCTTAGTTCTGTTCTTAGTTGTTTTCTTTGTTTGTCGTTGCGGTTTTAGTCGCGGTTTTAGTTTTCAATAACTGCGAGTACTTGGTCTTCTTGCACCTGTTCTTCTGGTGCCACTAAAACCTTCACCAAGGTACCAGCGACGGTTGCTTCAACCGGTATTTCCATTTTCATGGACTCTAAAATGATGATTACATCGCCGGCTTCCACTGTGGCGCCTGCTTCTAACAATACTTTCCAAACATTGCCTGTCACTTCGCTTTCAACATTGTGCTTTGCCATTTCTCTCCCCTCTAATTTTAATGCGCTTGGTAGCGTTCAATAGGCTCCAATATAGCGCAATATTGCCGGACATTTTTATTTGCCCCCGCCAAGCTAATTGTGGCTATAGCGTTAGCTATTTCCCGTGTTCTTTGCATTTTGAATGCGTTGAATAATATTGGTGTCTACTTCCCCGCGCAGAAAAGCTGGGTCTTGAAGCACCCGTATAAGCAGCGACGCATTGGTGCGCACCCCTACCACTTGGAAGGCCTTAAGGGCAATTAACAGCCGGCCAATAGCCTGCTCACGGGTAGTGCCTTTGGCAATAATCTTGGCCAACATGGGGTCATAATACTGGGATACCGCCTGTCCCTCTTGATAGCCGGTTTCTACACGCACAGCAAATAATTGGGGCGGGCGAAAAACATTCAGCGTGCCGGTTGAAGGAAATTGGGTTTCAGGATCTTCCGCATATAACCTGGCCTCTATGGCAAAGCCACTACGCGTGACTTGCGTGGGCAAGCTGCCTCCAGCCGCTAGGGTGATTTGCAGTTGCACCAAATCTAAACCGGTAACTTCTTCTGTGACCCCATGTTCCACTTGGATGCGCGTGTTCATTTCCAAAAAGCCCACCTCTCCAGAGGGCGTGTAAAGGGTCTCAATTGTGCCTAGGTTGTCATAACCCAGTTTGGCGCATATCTCTGCGCTGACTTGGGCTTGTTGCAATAGTGCTTGGCTATCAATACCCGGCGCTGGACTTTCTTCAATCAACTTTTGATGGCGCCGTTGCACCGAGCATTCGCGCTCAAATAGGTGAATAGCATTGCCGTGCTGATCTGCCATGATCTGAAATTCTATGTGGCGCGGCGCTTCAATCCACCGCTCTAGGTACACCCCCGAGGCAGCAAATGCTTTGCTGGCAATGGCTATAGCCTGACTCAGGGCTTGGGCAAGCTGGGCTTTTTCGTGCACCACTTGCATGCCCATGCCCCCGCCGCCACCTGCGGGTTTAACCACCAAAGGAAAACCTTCGCGCTGAGCAAAAGCCTCTGCTTGAGCAATATCAGTAATGAGCTCACTGCCCGGAAACATGGGCATGCCTAGTTTTGACATAACCGCTCGGGCACTGACTTTGTCGCCCATCTGGTCCAGCCACTTCGGTGAAGGGCCAATAAATGTTAGGCCTTCATCCATCACACGCTGAGCAAAATCTGCGTTTTCAGACATAAACCCATAACCGGGATGAATGCCGTCTGCGCCGCATTTATGCGCAATTGCCATAATCTGATCTTGGTCTAAATAGCTTTCTCTAGAGACATTGCCTGTTAATGGGTAGGCCTCGGTGGCTTCTGCAATATAGGGGGCTTGAATATCCGCTGGCGAATACACCACAACACTTTGAATTTTAAGTTCACTACATGCGCGCACTATTCTGCGTGCAATGGCGCCACGATTAGCAATGAGAATTTTTTTAAACATGAGCGGCTGTCTCAACTTTCTTCTTTGCTATTGCTTCAGCTCGAGCGTGATCCAGTAATTCTTGGCAAGCAGCGACAAACCCACCTAAACCCCGAGTTTGAGTATCCGTGTTGTTTTTACGGCTGTTTTGCGCGTCTTGAATTTGGCGAAGCAATATTTCACTGAGCTTTAGGGATAAAGGGAAGTGGTACATAAAAGTACTCTGAGGACCTTTATGGTCTTGGGGCCTGTCCAACGGCTGGCTTGCAAGGGCTTGCTGCATAGCCAGCGCTAAATCCGCACAGTCTGAAGGCTCAATCAACTGAAGACACTGATTAAGCATCCAGTGCGACCAATAGTCCGGTTGGTCGCAGAGATTTTTATATTCGGACCAATCCATTAGGGCATCGACTCTTAGTGCTTTGGCGTATTGGCCTCTATAGTCCCTTTTGGACTATAGCGACAAATGCTCGCCAGTGAGCAAATGATAAGCCTCTAGGTAACGGGCTATGCTGCGATCAATCACTTCATCTGGCAGTGCTGGCCCTGGAGATGTTTTATCCCATTCGCCGCTGGCTACCACTGTCTCTAAATAGTTACGCACAATCTGTTTGTCAAAGCTGGCTTGCTCGCGTCCTGGCTGCCAGTCATCGGCTGGCCAAAATCGTGAACTGTCTGGGGTAAAAATTTCATCAATAAGAATTGGCTCGCCCACGCCATTTAGCTGACCAAATTCAAATTTGGTATCGGCAAGAATTATGCCGCGTGAGGCCGCATAATCTCTGGCGGAACTGTATAGGGCTAGGGTCTTGTCGCCCAACCAGTGCATCAACTCTTCGCCTACTTCTTCTGCGCCTTGAGAAAAACTGATGTTTTCATCGTGGCCGTCTACCGCTTTGGTAGAAGGCGTAAATAACGGCTCCGCTAGGCGGTCGCTGTTTTGCAAACCCACCGGAAGCGTAATGCCGCAAACTTCGCCGCTGCGCTGATAATCTTTCCAACCACTGCCAGTAATATAGCCGCGTGCAATACACTCAATAGGTACAACTTCTGTCTTACGGCACAACATAATTCTGCCGGCCAAACTTTGGCGCTGTGCGTCAGTGAGTCCGGGGACATCCGCTACGTCTGTGCTAATCAGGTGATGAGGCACTGTGTCAGCAAAGTGCTCGAACCAAAACTTTGAAATTTGCGTGAGGACAATACCTTTACCTGGCAGTCCATTTTGCATCACTACGTCAAATGCGCTGATGCGGTCGGTAGCAATAATCAGTAACGCTTCTTCACCAGAAGCCAAAGTTACATCGTACAAATCACGCACCTTACCGGTACGCTTATTTAATAGATCAAGGTCGGTCCCAAGCAAAGCTGACGCCATCGAAAAAGGTCCTTTTAGTTAGTTCGAAAAGTGGTCCTACGACGTTATGCCGCCGTCCGTTAAGTATACAGAACCAGTGATAAATGCGCTCTCATCACTGGCCAAAAACAGCATAATATTGGCAATATCATCTGGTTCAGCGTAGCGCTGCATAGGAATACCTGCCTCAATGCCGGCCTTTGCCTCACTAGCCTCGCCGGGACGCATACCCTCCTCTAATGAGCGCATCATGCGCGTATTCACAGGTGCTGGATTGACCGTATTTACACGAATATTTTGCGTAGCAAATTCTCGGGAGGCGGACTTCATTAATCCAATAACCGCGTGCTTACTAGTGGCATAAGGCGCAACGGAGGCGCCGCCTTTAACGCCCATAATACTTGATGTGATAATAACGCTGCCGCCACCGCGCTTTTGCATCTCGGGTATAACTGCCCGCAGACCAAGGAAAGGTCCCTTCACATTAACGTTCATTACTTGATCGAAGCGCGCTTCGTCATAATCTAAAATTGAGGCTACATCGCCTTCGATACCGGCGTTGGCCAAAAAGATATCTATACCGCCAAAACGCTCAACAGCGACTTCCGCCATTGCATTATTATCAGCAGATGAAGTGACGTCGCCCACGTGATAGCTGACCTTGTTACTGGCAATTTCGCTGCATGCTTGGCTCAGGGCCTGCTCGTCTAGGTCTACCAGCAAAACTGATGCACCTTCAGCAACAAATCTTTTTCCCGCAGCTATACCAATGCCGCCAGCACCGCCTGTAATAATGGCAACTTTGCCGTCTAATCGTCCCATACTGTCTCTCTCATTCTCTGCGCACACAACGCGCTACTCTTTTAGTTGGCGTTATTACAAGCCAAGTGCGTCTATTAAAAAATTTTCGCAGCGGATAACAATAGTCCAGTTAGCCTAACTGCCATTTGGCGGGAATGCCTGCTGCAAATCAGCAACTAAATCTTCGCTGTCTTCAATGCCTACAGAGATACGAATTAGCGACTCATCAATACCCATGCTGGCCCGACGTTCGGGGCCCATTTCAAAATAAATGGTATGCGCTACCGGAATCGCCAAAGTGCGGTTGTCGCCCAAATTACTGGACTTAACAATGATCTGAAAGCGATTCATAAAATCCCAAAGGTCTACCCCATCTGCAAGTTCAAAGCTGAACAAGCCGCCAGGATAGCGGAACAAATCAGCTGCACGTTGATACTGCGCATGGGACTCAAGACCAGGGTAGTAAACGGCCTTAACCAATTCATGCTGATCTAAAAAGGTAGTCATCGCCAGCGCATTAGCGCACTGCTGAGTTTGACGCAGCGCCAAGGTTTCCGCACCAATAGCTATATGATGAGCCGCCTCTGGACCAAGACTGGCTCCGAAGTCGCGCAAGCCCTTCTTCTTAATTTGCGTAATACCCCACTTATGCGGGTCACCACTTTTGTAAGTATCGTAAATATTCTCGAACTTGCTCCAATCAAAAAGACCTGTTTCGGTAATTGATCCGCCCAGAACATTACCGTGACCACCAATGTATTTGGTCAAGCTATTAACAATAAGAGTGGCGCCTACACTGACGGGTTGAAATAAATAGGGCGAGGTCATGGTGTTATCCACAATATAGACCAAACCTTTTTCCGCACAAAAATCGCCAATGGCCTTTAAGTCAGAAATTTGTGTGCGAGGATTTGCGATGGTCTCTACAAAAACCAACTTAGTTTTTTCCGTAACAGCTTCGATCACCGCATCTACCGACGTTGCGTCTACAAATTCTATCTCAATGTTGTTATTCGTAAACGTGTTGAACAGGCTGTTTGTGTTACCGAACAAAAACGAACTGGAGATCATGTGGTCGCCAGCGCGCAATAAAGAAAACAATGCAGTACCGATAGCCGCCATGCCGGTGGCAAAACAAGCTGTAGCTATACCATTTTCCATGGCGGAGATTTTGTTCTCGAGCGCGGTGACTGTTGGGTTGACCTGACGTCCGTAACTGTAGCCAAATTGCTTACCCTGAAATACAGCCGCCAGATCTCGAGCGTCTTCATAGCCATAGGCTACATTGGCGTGAATGGGCTTATGCAGGGAGCCGTGTTCGATTGTTTCCAATCTATCGCGGTGTACAACTGTAGTGGTGAATCCTTTATCAGTCATTTTATCTGTTATGGCTCTGTCTCTTATACACATCTGACGCTGCCGACGAATAGAGAGGTGTAGAT
>CAJXUL010000150.1 GCA_913060615.1 uncultured Gammaproteobacteria bacterium
GCAGCGTCAGATGTGTATAAGAGACAGATGAACCAGTGTCTGGCACTGAGTTTCTTAACTCTGTCATCACCGGGCTGGAAAATTCCTGGATATTTTCAGGATAGCACTCGCCGACAATGCGGCAATTGGTTGCTGAAATTTCTATCAGGGGGGTTCTTTGAGTAGCTGCTAATTGCATTTGTTATACCTCCTCTACGTCCGAAACTAGGGTACTGGATTCATCGTCATTTAGTGAAAACGCCAATAAAGTAAGGTCGTCGCGGTAAGGCGCGCCCCCGCGATACAAGTCAACACTCGTCATAATATTCGTTACTAAACTGTCAGGCGTTGCTTGCTTGGTATTCTGCAACGAACGCATCACGCGTCGTCGACCGAATGCTATCGGCCTATCTTCTGCACTCATAACGTCCGTAATTCCATCCGTTAGCATCACAAAAGCGCCACTAAGATTTTCGATTACGTGCGTATTAAATTGAAATTCGCCCGAAGTCTTAGAAGAACCCACAGACCGTCTATCACCCTTAACTTCTGACGCACCGTCTTCGCCGACTAAGAACAACGACGATTTAGCCCCTGCATATTCCAATCGACGCTCTTTGCGGTGGTATATACACACTCCGCCATCAAAGCCTTCGTCAATTTTCTGGTTAGACGCATCTTGCTGACTTAATGTTTCCATCACCAATTCATTGGCTTTAGTCAGATAATCACCTGCGTTTTGCGCATAAGTCTCGTCGATGGCTTTATCCAATACAGAGCGAGCAATAATCGACAAGAACGCCCCTGGGACGCCGTGACCAGTACAATCGACCACCGCAATATATACGCGCTCTGGCAGGCTGCGGACAAAGTAAATGTCTCCACCAACCAAATCTCTAGGACGCCAATGCACCTTAAACGATATGTCACCTGGATATTCTTTAGGCAACAATGCGTTTTGCAAACGCGCTGCGTAGCGGATTGAACTGTCTATCTCATCTCGAGTACGCACAAGTTCTTCAGTTCGCGCATTGATGAGAGACGCCACTTCATCGGACATACGAGAGAAAGCGACACCCATCAATTCAATAGAAGCACGTTCTTTCGTTTCATCGTCACCCGAAGCCAATTCACTACGCATATGATCTATATCGCTGATCATCATTTCTTTTGGACCGCCGTCTAGTTCAGTGGCCAGAATTTCCATTTTGGAGAACATCAAATTGTCACGTTCTTGGCGGCGTCTACCACGATCAACCCGCTGCTCTTCAGAGTTAATAAGATGTTCTCGATACTGGTCTATAGTTTGCGATAAGCGCCCAACCTCGTCTGTAGATGAAGCCAACAACTTGTTTCTAGGCGGCATCTCTAGCGATAGATCACCCTCAGACATCCCTCGCAAAATGCCAATTGCTGCGGCGATCTGACCAAACGCGCCAATGGTTAGCGAAAGAATTACAACCACAACAAAAAGCGCCACAGCGGCAATGGTGTAATAAGTATTATTCGTTGTTTTCGCTTGGGCCGCGACATTCTCGCTTTGATCTTTAAAAATCAGCAAACTGATCTCTTCTGCGGAAGCCTGATAACTGAGTGGAATGGAGGTCATGGATACACCGAGGTCAGCAACCACATCACTAAAAGTAGCATCAGAAGACAACTGCGCGCGCGTCTCAGCATCAGCAATTAGCCGGCGCAGGTTAGACACACCGTACTCTTCCTCAACTATCTCATCGTCACCGTAGTATTCGTCCAAACTAATAGACTTGCCACTAGAGCGTACAGCCAAACGAACTTCAAAGTCCTCGCTGAACAGCTCTAAGTTATCGACTAAGTTCTTACCAATAACAACCAAGGCAACCGCTTCATCGTCTGCACCACGCAGACCAAAACTGATTGAATCGTTGATTGAAAGTGCCTTGTCACCTGAGAGGTCGGTGATGCGCACAATATTACGCGTGGGTTGATCAATTGCGGTACGCAAAAAACTATCAAAATTCAGGAAAAAATCTGGACGTGCATCCTTGCCGCATGGGTCAGCGCCCTGCAGAAACAAACCGGACATGCAGTAGACCTGACGACCGGTAACGGTATAAGCCATGACAAAGCTGATTTCTTCCAGCTCTATCGCCTCTTCAAATACCTGGTCAAACAACCCTTGAGCCAAATCTGTTCGGTCAGCTGCTAAGGCTGCAATTAGCGGATTTTCATCGCCGTCTGCGGAAAAGACATTTTCCAGTGGATCCCAAAACATAGTGATGTCCGGCGAACCTAACTCTGGATCAAACTTTTCTACCGAGCGTTCAAATTGCGCGTCTGAAGCAGATAACCACGCCGCACTGTAAGTCTGAGCTAGAGATTCAGAGGTGAAAGCATCTGAAGCGGACTTAAGCGTCTGGGTGGAATAAAAGAAAATGCTGAAAATCACCGTAAAACCGGCTATCAACAGTGTTACTAGCTTATTGCGTATAGACATATATTTCTGGCCTTAACCTAATATTGGGTCTGAGTAAGAACTAAAATTCGGGCGTCGCTTGGTCTTTTAGTCGCTTAACTTGTACGCAACAGTCATGACAACGTCAGATACCACCACAGCGCTACCCTCTGACTCATAAGGAGAGAACTTCAACGTTTCCATATATCTCATAGCCGAACGGTCAAACATTCGTCGCGGCTTTGATTCAACAATCACTGCACCAACGGCATTGCCTTCCACATCAACATTGAACTTTACTTTAACTGTGCCGCTCACACCGTAGGATTTTGCTCTGCGCGGGAAAGACGGTGTTCCTTTTTCAACTAGCTCAACTTCAACCTCGCCTACGCCATCAACCTTACCGGAGTAGGACTCTGCAAAGGCCGAGGGTACGCTAAAGACCAAGGAGACCAATACCAACCCAGTCGCTCTTAGCAGTGACATTTGCTTACCCATTCGTAACACCTCTTTCTTTTCACCAAATTCATTTTTTGCGGATAGGCCTCGCCAAAATCTACCGAACACGACATGCCCGAACGTTAGCAAACTCCCCACTATGTGACCGCTGAGCTTAAAAAAACTACCGACCGATCACCTTTAGTGTACAAGAGTCGACATATCGGTTACAACGAATGAACGGTAAGTAAGCATTAAAAAGGCGCTTTTTTTTTCAAATCACCCACTAGAGACTGGAAATATTTGCATGGAAAAATGCGCCCACAAATGGCAAATTTGCCCAGTTTTCCTGAGGATCTCGTGATAACATTGACCCCTCAACAACATATATAGTGGATAAGGTATATTTAGCTCGATGAGTTCTCACACAAAATTTGAGATCACCTTCTGGGGCGTGAGGGGGTCTGTGCCAACACCAGCGCAACACACTCGAAAATATGGGGGAAATACCCCATGCCTTGAAGTCAGGGTTGGCAATAATCTACTTTTGATAGACGCAGGAACTGGTATTTGCAGATTTACTGAGAGACTAGCAGAAGCTCAAAACCAGGACTTGGATATTACAATTTTGCTCAGTCATACCCACTGGGACCACATTCAAGGGCTACCATTCTTTAAACTTGCATTTAACCCAGCGAACAACATAAAAATTTACGGACCCAAGAGGCCCGGATTTACCCTACGCAGCTGTTTAGAAGCTGCTATGACACCGCCAAATTTTCCGGTTCCATTCGACATGCTAGCTGGCGTCAGCGAGGTCAACGAAATAGAACCGGGCGCGTCCGTTGAACTAGATGGTGTAACGATTTCCACTGCAGAGTTAAACCACCCAGACGGCAGCATCGGTTTTCGTATAGAGCACGAGGGTAAAAGCCTAGCGTATTGCCTAGACCACGAACATGAAGAACACGATCAAGTCCACCAAGGCCTAGCAAAGCTGGCCCAAGGCGCCGACGTGTTGATTTTTGATGCAGCCTACTCAGATGAGGACTATCCCCGATTCAAAGGCTGGGGACATTCAACTTGGCAAGTAGGCTATGAAACAGCACGGCAGCTTGACGTAAAGACGCTCGTTCTCTCCGGCTTCAACCCGGATCTTACCGACGATGCCTTAGATGCAATTACACACTTAACCAAAGACATGACGGGTAATACTGTTGTGGCTAAAGAAGGCGATTCGCTAGCGCTTTAAACCAGCCTATATTCGGCAGAACTTGTTTCAGATTAAGCCCGCAATAATCTAAGCTTAGCGACAATTACTTTCTTCTAAATCAATCAATGGAACCTCGAGACGTTATGGAAGACGCAGAAAAGAAGGAAAAGATTGCAAAAATCTTACCCGCTTTAAGCCCCAAAGATATCGACGATTTTTTACCCTTCCTCGAGGAAAAACATGCCGAAGGCGGAACAATTTTAGTCTCCCAAGGTGATACTGACCGCGACTTGTATTTACTACTCAACGGCTCCTTTTCTGCCTTTTATAAAATTCGCGTCAATTTGACCGCCGTTTCGACCAATGTGGGTAACTGGCCAGGCCCCAGTCTTCTCGGTGAAGTCAATCTTGTGTTGGATAACACAAGAACAGCCACCGTTGTCGCTCGGGAGCCCTGCGATTACTTATATCTATCGAAAGAAACCTTCGACGAAATCAGTGAAAAATGCCCCGCTATTGCAATTAAAATTCTCACAGCGTCAGCAGCCATCATTAACGGCCGTTTCGAATCAATGCGCAAAACCATGTACTCGAGCATTATTCACGACAGCCCCACCGTGCCAGTGGGTATAACACGTCTTGGGCGCCTGCTTGGCAACTGGAGCCGTGTACCCGACGAGATCAGCAAAAAGCTATTTGCAGATTTTGAGGGCGAAAACTTCAATAGCTAAAGCAACTCCCTCTTCTGCGTAACGGCTGGCCCCGCAGCCAGCTTCAATGGCGATATATACGAGCTTAAGTCGTTAACCTCTGATAACTTTAGTACTTACACAGGGCCAAAATACGGCTAACTAGTAGAGCTAACAAAAGGGGAGAAAGATGAGCGAAACAACAGAAATGGGTCTATTCGAGACCATGTATAATTGCCGCGCCATGCGCAAGATAGACACCAAAGAAGTGCCCGAAGCGCATTTACTGAAGCTTATAGGCGCAGCTAATCAAGCACCCTCAGGGTCTAATACCCAAGGCGCACGCTGGATTTTAGTAAGAGACCCAGAAACCAAAGCGCAACTAGCGGAGCTGAACAGAATTGGCGTAGAAAGCTACCTAGCGCCTTTAGTGGACAACCCTGGCAGCCTTTCCCACCAGCCAGCAGACAAACGCCAGCGCATGGTTAATGCGGTGGTATGGCAAAAGGAGCATTTACACGAAATACCCGCTTTGATCATTGCGTGCATGGATTTCGGCGAGAAACCAACGCCAGCAATGGTCGCAGGCGGGAACGGTTCTATATGGCCGGGTATTCAAAACTTACTTTTAGCCGCCAGAGCCCTAGAGCTAGGCGCAGCTCCGACTACATTGGCACTGACAAACCCAGAAGCCGTGGCCAAAGTTTTGCACCTACCGGACTCAATGCACGCCTATTGCCTTATCCCAGTGGGCTACCCATTAGGCAAGTTCGGCCCTGTTACCAGAAAGCCAATGGAAGAAATTCTCCGCTTTGATCGTTGGTCTGACTAAAGTCAGATAAACCGATCTATTGCTGAACTTGGGTTGAACTCGTGGTGAAGCAAGTTCAACCTTAGGTCGACTCAGCCATAAGCTTGCATCTACTCAACTATTTACAGTTAGCGCAAGCATACTTTGTCTTTAACAGCCAACTTGATTACCATCGCGCCATGGCCTTGTAGTTCAATGGATAGAATAGTCGCCTCCTAAGTTAAATTGGGTCATATGTTCGGAAACGGCATATGAGATGCATTCAAATTCGGGGAAACCTTCTTACTCACGTAATGGCAATCCCGAGCCAAGCCGATCAATTCGGAAGGTGTAGAGACTTGACGGATGCAACCTAAAACCAACCACTCGTAAGCGAGGTTGGCATGGTTAAGAGAAAGTCCAGACCACGAACATTTAGAGTGGCTACGAAAGTAGTAGTGGTACGAAGCGATAGATACAGGTTCGACTCCTGTCGGGGCTACCATTGCCGATCAGCAGGAATGGATTCACCAAGAATGAACACACGAAAAACGAATTCAAAAAGCATCGATTCCCTACAAAAGTTTTAACGCCTCAGGCAACGTACCCGCTCTTCGAAAAAAAACCACAGAGAAAGAGATTCTCTCAACAGACTCGCGTCCGGTGGCTAGATGATTGCTAGCACGGTCATCATCTGAATAGTTCATTGCCATACAAATCATAATCACTTACTTGTACTGGATGCCCGCACACCTTCTAACCACTGGTCGCCGCTCAACGCCTTGGCCGTTGACCACCGAGCCAAATCTTTTAGACCGGCCTATCTGCGCCAAAACCATGACAACGCTGCAACAACTCAACAGCGACTCAACAACAACTCAACAACAACTCAACAACAACTACGCCACAAATAAATTGCGGCATATCGCCATCTCATATTTCCTTATGGTGAATCACGACAAAAGACACCGCTACATCAAACTGGCGAAGCTTGCGCAGCGCCCGGTCTTGATGTTTGTCCGCATCACTGCGCTCAGTACCTGTAGCACCAAATAATTGAAAGACCCTATTTTTTGTAGAATGGCCCTACCAAATACACTAACTAACTTAGCAAGATGTTTTACTTAGATCTTCAACTGTAACAACAGCGGGTAGAGATAGAGACAAACCCACTATTTTTTGGGTTAGAACTAGGCGTACCAAGTTAGTATCCTTTACCGAAGTACAAGCAAAACAATTGGCTAGAACAGCTAACGCTAAAGCAGATATTAACTAACTATGAACAAAAAATTAGAGTTTCAAAAATTGACGGACGCAGAAATGCGCACAGCCGCAAAAAACTTCTACACAAAAATGAAAACCCGCAGAACCGTGAGAGACTTCAGCGATCGACCGGTACCGCCTGAAGTTATACGCAACGCATTACTTTGTGCAGGCACTGCGCCAAGCGGCGCAAACATGCAGCCATGGCATTTCGCTGTTACGACAGATTCCAAAATAAAAACAAAGATCAAGGCTGCGGCAGAAGAAGAGGAAAAAATATTTTACGAAAAACGTGCCTCTGATGAATGGTTAGCTGCCCTTAACCCATTAGGCACAAATCAGCACAAACCCTTTCTCGAAACAGCACCAGTATTAATCGGGGTCTTCCTGAAAAAATTCACTTTCACTCAGAACGGCGAGCGTCTAAAAAATTACTACCCTTACGAGTCAGTGGGCATAGCATGCGGTTTACTAATTTCCGCACTGCATCTCTCAGGCTTGGCAACCCTAACCCATACCCCCAGCCCAATGGCGTTCCTCAACAAAGCCTTCGCAAGACCAAAAACCGAAAGACCATACCTTCTATTAGTCGTCGGCTACCCGAAAAACAATTGCGAGGTACCGACCATTGATAAACGGTCGTTTAACGAAATTGTTAGCGTAGTTGGCGAGCAAACGGAGAACTTTTTTTGACTAGAATACTTACTGGTGTATTATACTTTTTAGAA
>CAJXUL010000151.1 GCA_913060615.1 uncultured Gammaproteobacteria bacterium
ACGAGATAGGAGTCCGTCTCGTGGGCTCGGAGATGTGTATAAGAGACAGGGGCAGCATCTTTTTCACGATGTCCACCAGCATGAGTTGGGACACTCACTGCATCATAGCCTTTTTTTCGCAACTCCTTAGAGGTCGCGTGAGCTAAATGTCCGTGAAAATCCGACCCCATTGCTCCGGCATCAGCCCGTTTTGCGTCATGCTGAGCTTGCATAGTGACTTGGCTGTTCGCCTTAAACCCAGATTGCTCTATTTCCGCATAGGACACCATAGGATTGGAGCCTGTGTAAAATACGTCTTCGCCAGAACGACCAGTTTTTTGCGCCACATCCGTGCGCAGGCCACTTTGCATGCGCCCAAGAGACGGTTGCGCAGTCGTTGTATGAAAGAACGTCTCGCCCTCGTTGATCGGCTTCTCTGGGATCGGCGAGTTGTCTAAATGAACGAACTGATCAACACCCTGAGGCTCTGAATCCTTTGCCTTTGGCCCACCAGCATACATTTCTCTGAGCCGGGCATTTCTATGCTCAATTTTTTCATGCTCAGGACTGTGCGGATTTAAGATTATGCCCTGAGATTTAGCTCGCTTTTGCTCATTTGCGCCTGACGCATGAATATCTGTGAGATCTACTACAGGCTCGGCAGCACCCTGGCGAATCGCTTCGCTCGCTTCCTCGCGCCTTACTTCTTCAACGCTAGTTTTCACTGTTGCTTGTAAGCTGTTCTTTGCATACGCATTAATCGCATCGTCCCCAAGCTTAGGAGCGGGCGCCGCGACTCTCTTTGCATCCTCAAACGTACCCGTCCCGCCACGCGCAACGGTATTAGGTCCCCTGTACATTGGGTTTTGCGAGGAGCCTTTGCCTTGTTCAGGACTGGCTTCTACTTGCGGTGTTGCCCGTCCGTAAGCCTTACGGTGAGTAGGCTCAGGGGTTACAAGCGCCTTGGTCGCATGATGAGATTCATAGCGCCGCCTTAACGCCGTTACTCCTTCAGCTGCGCCAGTTTGGTGAACCGCCGTTGATTCGGATCGCCGCTCACTATGATTTGGTGGCTGTTTGGGGGGCATTAGCCTGTATCTCGGTAATTTCGCTTTAGAATTTTGGCCCAACGACCTGTATGAAGCAATATATTTTCATTCAAGGCTCGCCTAAGTGTCCTGAGTGCCTTTAATGGTCACACCAAACTAGGTCTAAAAACGCCTGAACAAACAAAGTTCACCCGTGTTAGAAGAAATGCTTTGCTGGAAACCACTCATTTGCCCTCTTAATAATAGCCGCCCAATTAGTTAGTAGTTGCACCGGTTGTCAACATTAAGCTACCAACAGCTCCGTGTTTTACCACCCAAACTGTTAGCAAATCACCTGCGCTGACCCTTGTTCCTCAGGGGCTAATGCGGCCAAACACAACGCCATACTAATTTGTCAGATAAGTATGCAAAGAAGCCGTATTCGAGCATTCAAATTGGACGCAGCGCAAGTGTTAGCGCGCCGCCTTGGGCAGACTCTCACCTTTGTTGAAGCCAGCAATAAACCTTGGCTGAGCAACATACGCCATATCCAGCCAGCGGTTTAGCGCCTATTTTTGGAGGTTATGCGCTACGTGTGCGCAGCCGCTTAAGAAAGGGTTAGGGCTATGCTTTAAGATTGTGATTTAGAACCGTGATCTAGAACTTTGATCTAAATCTATGCTCTAAATCTATGCTCTAAACTAAGACCCGTATATAGAATGTTGCTGAATAGCTATACGGTTTTTTACACAAGCGACTCAGCTTGCATATCAATAAGTTAATTGGGGTGGACGATGGGGTTTGAACCCACGACCGCCGGAATCACAATCCGGAGCTCTACCAACTGAGCTACGCCCACCACAGCAGCGCGAATTATAAGGGTGAGTTGATCAGGACGCCAGAGGTTTTCGGCGTTCTCTTAGAATAGATTGGGCATTAACGGTACAAATTGGCAAAGATCCGATTAACCTGGTGCCCTTGGGGATTTTTGACGGTTCTTACGGGGAAAAAAGGACCATCGTTTGGCAGAAGAAGCAGGAGTTGTGACTAACTTATATCTAGGGGCACAGGGAGTCGAACCCCGAACCTACGCCTTAGAAGGGCGTTGCTCTATCCAGTTGAGCTATACCCCCAGATATAAGTCACCTCTTCAATCAATAGATGTAAGTAATTTGCAGTGGATTGAAGAACTTTTTGGGTAAGCGCTGAAAGGTGCTTCCAGTCGCCGATAAAAAATGGTCGGGGTAGAGAGATTCGAACTCCCGACATCCTGCTCCCAAAGCAGGCGCGCTACCAGACTGCGCTATACCCCGATTTACTGAGTCAACTTCACTACAGTGCGGTGCGCATCATACTGATCAAAAAAATAGTGGTCAAACTACTTCGGCGCTTTTTAGCCAATATTAGCTCTCTGAGGCCATAAACTTGCCTTAACAGACCCAACGGGGAGAAAAATTTAGCTTGAAAGTTAGTGAAAGGTCTAACTGAGTAGTAAACTGTCTTTTTAGGAGGATACATGACCGCGCAGATACTCGATGGCAACGCGTTAGCCAAATCTATACGCAGTGATCTCAAAACTGATGTAGCACAATGGCAGAAAGACGGATTTCGTGCCCCAGGTCTTGCGGTGATTTTAGTTGGCAATGATCCGGCCTCAGAAGTCTACGTCAAGGGCAAACGCCGAGACTGCGAAGAAGTGGGGTTACATTCCGAAGCTCAACACCTACCCGCGGCGGTCACTCAAGCTGAGCTAGAAGAGCGTATTGCAGCTTTAAACGAAGACCCAAAAATTGACGGCATTTTGGTGCAAACCCCCTTACCCCTCCACTTAGATGAAGACCGGATCATCGACGCCATTCTCCCACACAAAGATGTTGATGGATTTCACGCCTACAATATTGGTCGCCTTGCTTTGCGCAGACCCGCATTACGCAGCTGCACACCTAAGGGCATTATGCGCATGCTCACTCATATTAATGCGCCCTTTAAGGATCTCACAGCCACCATCATTGGCGCTTCGAATCACGTGGGCAGGCCCATGGGATTAGAATTGTTGTTGGCAGGAAGCACGGTGACAACCGCTCACAAATTTACAAAAAATACGCCTGAGATCGTCCGCCAGTCAGATTTAGTGATCAGCGCTGTAGGCAAGCCAGGGTTAGTGCCAGGTGCATGGATTAAACCGGGTGCTATTGTCATCGACGTGGGCATTACCCGAGGCGCCAATAATAAGCTCTATGGTGATGTGGAGTTTGCCGCAGCCAGAGAAGTTGCTAGTTGGATTACGCCAGTACCTGGCGGTGTTGGTCCAATGACTCGCGTAGCTTTGCTGCAAAACACCATGCAAGCTGCAGCAGCTAATCTTGGCATCGCTTGGGTAAATGAATAATGCAGAGGATTTTTCTTTCGGATTTACATTTAGATGATCCTAAGAACAACATATTTAGTGGTTTCGCTGCTTGTCTGAAAGCTGAATCCAAACAAGTAGATGAAATCTATATTCTTGGCGACCTAGTGGAAATGTGGATTGGCGATGACGATGACAGCCCTATCGCACTGGCTCTTACCGAACTACTGCTGACTACATCTAAGCGCTGCCCTATTTTTCTCATGCATGGCAATCGTGATTTTCTTTTTGCATCCAAGTTCGCCAACAAAACCGGTGTTACGCTGATCAGCGACCCATTGACTCTAGATCAGAATATTGTCCTATCCCATGGCGATGCGCTGTGTACAGACGACAGCGCTTATCAGGAAATGCGCAAAGTTTTGCGCGGCCAGACATGGCAAAATGAAATCTTAAGTAAATCGTTAGCTGAAAGACAGGTATTTGGCAAAGGCCTACGCGCCGAGAGCATTGCCAACAATGCCAACAAGTCGTCGGCCATAATGGATGTTAACGCTGAAGCAATAGCTGATCTACTTGAGACCAAAATCACAACATTTATTCACGGCCACACTCACAGACCCGGCATTCACCAGATTGCAGAAAGAGATACTACGCGAATTGTTTTAGGTGATTGGGGACCTTGTGGTTGGCTGTGTCGTCAAGTTGACGACACCTTCTCTTTAGAGTGCTTTAACTTGGCACACCGCTATGAAATCTGAACTGATCGTCCGCGCCGGTAATCATTTCTCGGTCTAGCTCTAAGAACGTCTCTATGCGCTGCTGAATATCTACACGAACACCTGTGCGCTCATTAACAGCCCGGGCCAACGACAAGTAATCTTGGAAGTGCCTAGCCTCTGAATTAAGCAGTGTCTTATACAAGTTGCCCATCGCTTCAGGCACCACGCCTATTAGGCTGGCAAAACGTTCACATGAACGCGCCTCCACCACTGCACCACAAACCAATTGATCTATTAGTCTAAGAGGTTCCTGCTTGCTAATCTGTCCATGCAAACCCTGCGCATACCTTGCTGAGGTCATTTGTTGGTATGCAACACCCTGATCTTCCATCAGGTCCAAAACTTGCTCGAAGTGACGCAACTCCTCTCTCGCTAGCTTAGACATTTTGTGTAAAACATCGCCATGGTCAACATAACGATAAATCATACTCAAAGCTGTGCTAGCTGCTTTCTTCTCACAGTTCGCATGGTCAATCAATAACTCAGGCAAATGATCTGGAGCTGCGTCAAGCCAAGCCTGGGGGGTTGGGGTGCGGATAAATGCCTTAACCCGAGCCACCGCTTTCTCTGCTGTTGCGTTCATAAAGGCACCTTAAAGTTCCGTTCGTAGTGGGCTTTTGAACGGTTGTAGGTTTCTGCGTCCAAGGCTTGCAGCGCAGTCAAAGTATCTGTTTGGTTGGGGTTAGGGTTCGGCAAAACTGGCGCAACATAGTCTGCTGCCAATGCTATCCCGGCCTCACTTAAATTTTTATTATCGCGGACCATTGACCGAAGTAATTGATAACGTTGTTCATTGGCATCAAGCTCGCCCAAGCTGGCGTCGCTACAAGCGGACAAATATTGCGACTCGTCATTAAGCACAAGCAAATAGTCCAGCACCTCATCACGCAGAGTGTTCAGGCGATCCCAGATCAAACCTTGCTGATCTTTGTCATAACCGTTCCATTGAACAATTTCGTGAGAAAAGCGCTTACAGCCGCGACAGACTAAATCGCCGTAAGTTGTTGAACAAATACCTACGCAGGGTGTTCTATTTTTCAGTTGCACTGCTCTTCTTTCCTGATTTTCGTCTGAGGTTGTTGGCCTGAAGTTCTTGGCCTAAAACTGCTATGCCCTTATTTGCTGCCCCAGCCAACCTCGGCGGTCAGTCATGGCATTCTTGCGGTGGATGACAACAATATACATCAGCAAGTACATCAGCAAGTACATCAGCGTTCTGTTCAGACGCTGTCTTCGCACAAAACCTTTTTACTTATCAATGCTTCTTAACAAGCAGCACCTTAACCCATTCGGGATTAAGCGTGGTTGTGTAAATCTAGGACATTGGTGTGAGAAGAAAAATCCAGCTCTTGCTGATTTTTAGTTACATCATTACGCGCTGCCGATATTCGCCGCAGGTAATCTTCGCCAACGTCACCAGTAATGTACTTGCCATCAAAAGCGGAACATTCAAAGTCATCCACATGTGGGTTGCCCTCATGAGTACTGGCTTTAAGATCTTCAATAGTTTGGTACATCAACCAATCTGCGCCTATTTCTCGCGCTACTTCTTCATCAGTACGTTCGTGGGCAACAAACTCTTCTCGTGCTGGCATATCTATCCCATAGACGTTTTGATATCTCAGCGCCGGCGCCGCAGACGCCATATATACATTACGCGCACCTGCCTCACGGGCTAACTGGATAATCTTTTTGATAGTCGTTCCACGAACAATTGAATCGTCCACCAAAAGAACGTTCTTACCCTTAAATTCAAGCTCTACAGGATTTAACTTTTGCCGCACCGAATCTCGACGTTGCTTTTGTCCAGCCATTATAAAAGTTCGCCCAATATAGCGATTCTTCACAAAGCCCTCTCGATACTTTGTGTTTAACTCATGAGCTAAAGGCTGCGCGGCTGTTCGACCAGTATCGGGAATGGGTATCACCACATCAATGTCATGATCGTTTTGCGAATATTTAGTCAAAATTCTTTTCGCTAAGTGCTCGCCCATACGCAAACGACTCTTATATACCGATATATTGTCGATAATGGAGTCTGGGCGTGCGAAATAAACGTGTTCAAATATGCAGGGCACCAATTGAGTTCGCGCAGCGCACTGATGCTTATAGACTTCACCGTCGTTGGATATAAAAATCGCTTCACCTGGCGCGACATCTGCTATGCGGGTAAAGCCCAAAATGTCTAAAGCTACAGATTCAGAAGCGATCATGTACTCAGTACCGCTTTCTACTTCTCTTGAGCCATAAACTAATGGGCGAATGCCATAAGGGTCACGAAAACCCAAAATGCCAGATCCAATGACCATTGCTACGACAGCGTAAGCACCCTTACAGCGCTGATGCACCGCACCAACCGCTTTAAACATTTCTGTGGGCGACGGATCCAATGCGTGCAGCATATTCAGTTCGTTAGCCAAAACATTGAGCAGAACTTCAGAATCACTGCTGGTGTTGATATGGCGCAGGTCCTCAAGAAACAGGTCTTTCTCTAACTCCCTTGCATTGGTCAAATTACCGTTGTGGGCAAGTGCGATACCATAGGGAGAGTTTACGTAAAGAGGCTGGGATTCTGCAGAACTGGAGGTGCCCGCAGTAGGATATCTACACTGGCCAAGGCCGATATGGCCTTTGAGTTGCTCCATATGATGATCCTGAAAAACATTACGCACTAAGCCATTGTCTTTACGCAGGTAGCAACGATGCCCGTCGCTTGTGACCATACCTGCCGCATCTTGCCCGCGATGTTGCAGCATCGTTAGAGCATCATAAATGTCTTGGTTAACGGCACCACGGCTTACTACACCGACGATTCCACACATAAACGGTCTCCTAGAACGAAAGCAAGTTAGTCAATATAAAGTTCGGGATCTTCAGGTATCGACACGTCGGAGTAATCAATACCCTGGCCGTCATCCTGCAATTGGTCAATTTCGTCTCCAAAACGACCAATCCCACTTAGAATTTCATCTTCGAATTCTAGAAAAGTATATTTCAATTCAGACTCTTCCCAGAACAAGGTTGCTGAGAAAAAGCTCTGAAACAGCATCAACATCACGGTGACCAAAAGCGCGCCTCTTAAGGCGCCGAAGCCGAAGCCGAGTAATCGATCGGTAGCAGACAGCCCCGTGGTTTCGATTACTTTGCCAGATGCCCACTGCAAGCCTTGACCTGCAATGAGTACAGCGAACAACACAATAACGAAAGCGGCAATTTGACTGAACTGACCACCACCGAGGTACTCGTCGTACTCAATCGCAAGGCCAGGACCAAAAACGATACCGGCAATAAAGCCGCCTATCCAGATCGCCAGCGACAAAGCTTCTTTTACCCTGTCTCTTATACACATCTGACGCTGCCGACGAATAGA
>CAJXUL010000152.1 GCA_913060615.1 uncultured Gammaproteobacteria bacterium
TCTACACCTCTCTATTCGTCGGCAGCGTCAGATGTGTATAAGAGACAGAGATTAGCCTGTGCCAGTTCACCAAGAGCAGCCAAACGTGCTAAGCGCTGCTGCTCTAACCGCGCCTCTTTCGCTTTTTGCTCTGCCTTTTCTACTTTTGCCGCTTTCTCCGCAGCCGCCTTGGCCTCATTCGCCAGATCTGGTTTTTTCGGTGTAGGTTTTTTCACCACTGACGGTTTTGTTGGCATTGGCTTTGGAGTAACTTGTCTTTTCGGCCTAGCTTTGGGCTCTAATATGATCAATTTGGCACTGACCACTTTAGGCGTTATTACTGACGATACTTCAGTATCGGGCGTCCAGCCTTGGTACAAGGCATAACCCAGACCCGCATGAATAACCAATGCAAATAACAAAGGGAGAGTGTATGTCTGAATCAGCCGCACTCTAACTCTCTATAGTTGGCGGGTCTGTAATGAGGCCAACACTTTCTGCACCGGCCTTCTGGAGAACCGTCATCACTCGAACAACCGCGCCATAGTCTAATGTATGATCTGCCTTAATATAGACCGGCACATCAGCCCGAGAACGCAAAATTTTACCCGCCTGCTCTTCAAGGGAAAAAACCGTTACACGCGTACCGTCCTCTTCGTTCTGCGCAACCCCTTGAATGCCGACATTCATAAACAGTGCACCATCTTTGCGCATAGAAACAACCAGCGGGTCCGACTCATTGGTCTCAATTGATTGCGATGGCGCTTGTGGCAAATCAACCTTAACCCCTTGAGTAAGCAAGGGCGCAGTTGCCATAAAAATAACCAATAAAACCAGCATTACGTCTATGTAAGGTACAACGTTAATTTCGGAAATCGGCTTTCTGCGCTGTGCCATAACCTTGGTCCTTACGTTAAGTGTTAGATTGCGCAGGGCGCGCGTGAGCCGCTCTATGCAAAATAGTTGTCACTTCTTCAGCAAAGGCTTCATACCGCTTCATAATTGAGTCTACCTTTGCAGCATAGCGGTTATAGGCAATCACCGCCGGAATAGCGGCAAATAAGCCCATGGCAGTTGCAACCAAAGCCTCAGAAATACCTGGCGCTACAGACGCTAATGTGGCTTGGCTCATATTCGCTAGGGAGCGAAAAGAATTCATAATGCCCCAGACTGTGCCAAACAAACCCACATAGGGGCTAGTTGAGCCAACTGTTGCCAAGAAAGGTAAATGGGTTTCAAGGCGAGCTTCTTCACGATTTAGGGCCACTCGCATAGAACGCTGAACACCCTGCATAATCGCATCGGCATCCATTCCAGCCTGCTCAGACAGTCGCGTATATTCACGAAAACCCGAAACAAATATGGTCTCAATGCCGTTGAGATTTTCTTCGCTAGAAAGCTCACCGTAAAACTCGCGCAGATCAATGCCCGACCAGAAATGTTCCTCCAAAGAATCTACCTCATTCAACGCTCGGCGCAAAAACAACCAACGCTGGAAGATCATCATCCAACTTACAACTGATGCAATGGCCAGCAACAGCATGACAATTTGCACCAGCAAACTTGCGTTTGAGATGAGTTCAAATATGGAAATTTGCTCAGTCAAAAATCTGCTCCTTAATCTAACTCTGGACTATCTTGATGTACTTGCGGACCATGGCTCTGCTCCGGTGGACGCAAGCCGAAGTGCTGATAACTCTTTGATGTGGCTATCCGCCCGCGAGGTGTTCTCATTAAATACCCTTGTTGAATGAGATAGGGTTCAAGAACATCTTCAATGGTACCTCTCTCTTCGCTAATGGCAGCTGCCACTGAATCTAGGCCCACAGGACCACCGGCAAACTTGTCGATAATGGTCATCAACAAGCGTCGGTCCATAGCATCAAAACCTTCTTTATCTACATTGAGTAAATTTAAAGCTTCATCGGCAATGGCTTTCGTCACAGAACCATCTCCGCGCACCTCAGCCACGTCTCTAACCCTTCGCAGCAATCTGTTACTGATGCGCGGGGTGCCGCGGGAGCGTCGAGAAATTTCTATCGCTCCGGCACTTTCTATAGGTAAATTCAATTTCGACGCAGAGCGATTAACAATTTGTGTGAGTTCACTAATACTGTAGAACTCTAGCCGCTGGACAATACCAAACCGATCTCGTAACGGGCTGGTTAACAACCCGGCTCGAGTGGTGGCACCCACTAAGGTAAAGGGTTGTAATTCCAATTTCAGCGAGCGCGCAGCAGGCCCTTCGCCAATCATAATATCTAGCTGAAAGTCTTCCATCGCGGGATAAAGAATTTCTTCAACCAGCGGACTTAAACGGTGAATTTCGTCAATAAAAAGTACGTCACCAGCGTCTAGATTACTCAGCATGGCAGCAAGATCACCGGGCTTTTCTAAAATAGGTCCAGAGGTAGATTTGAACCCAGCGCCCATTTCTCGCGCCAAAATATTGGCTAGGGTGGTCTTTCCTAATCCAGGCGGGCCAAAGATCAACGTATGATCCAGAGACTCGCCACGCTTACGCGCTGCCTCAATAAAAATACTCATCTGCTCTTTCACCGCAGACTGACCGATGTATTCGCTCAATTGGGTAGGTCGTAAAGCACGATCAAAACTCACATCACCACTGTCTTCAACCGGCGATACAAAGCGATCTGGTTCAATAGCCATCCGTTAAGCTCCGCTGCGGGCAAATTGGCGTAATACCCAAGTAACAATTTGTTCAGTGGTCGGATCTTTTTCATCTGCACCGACTTGGGCCGCTTTTTGCTCGAAATCCTTGCGTGCCTGCATAACCGCCTGTTGAGCTTGATGACCCTTGTAACCTAAGGCCAAGAGTGCGTCTTCAGCCTCTTGATAAACAGCGCGGGTGCCAAAGCTGGGCTGAGGCAAATTTGCAGTCGTGGGTAATTGGGGTATCAGTGTGTCAATTCTCGACTTTAACTCCACCATGAGGCGTTCAGCAGTTTTTTTGCCGACACCAGGCACTTTGGTTAAAACGCCCACCTCATTATTTTGCACCGCGTGGCTCAAGGTCGAAGGATCAATAGAGGAAATCAACGCAAGACCCATTTTTGGACCAACGCCATTTATCCGAATATAAGTACGGTAAAGGTCGCGTTCGTTCTTATCGCAAAAACCGAAAAGTAATTGTGCATCTTCGCGCACAACAAAATGTGTATATAAAGTAAGTTCTGCGCCAATAAGTGGCGCCGCGCCAAGCACATTAGAGCTGACCTCGACCTCATAGCCTACGCCACCTACATCGAGTAAAAGTACGTTGCCCTGAATTTCTACAAGAGCGCCTCTAAGTCTGCTGATCAATGAGTTAAACCTTATTGGCCACTAAGAGTGGCAGTATTGACGTGGCACAGCGCAATCGCAAGGGCGTCTGCTGCATCCGCTTGGGGAGTTCCCGGCAATGCCAAAAGTATTTTCACCATATGGGCGACTTGTTCCTTGCTTGCGCGACCGGTACCCACAATGGCTTGCTTGACGCGCCGCGCTGCGTATTCAGACACTGGCAAATTCGCCATAACACCGGCAGCTATGGCAACCCCTCGGGCCTGCCCTAACTTCAGCGCCGATGCTGCATTTTTTGCCATAAAAACTTCTTCAATGGCCATTTCCGACGGCGAGTATTGCTCGATTATTTCAGCAACACCCTGATAGATCATCCCCAGACGACTGGGTAAATCACCGTTTTCGGTATTAATACATCCGCTTGCAACGTAAGTCGCCTTACGCCCACTAATGGCAATGAGCCCATAGCCTGTCAGGCGCGACCCCGGATCTATGCCAAGAATACAATGCTGAACTTCAACCATAGCCTCTCACCTAATGGACGTTTACCTAACCGAGAAACTATCAAGGTAAAAGGTTACCTAACCGTAAGCTTCCTCAGGAAATTCACCATTAGTATAAACTTCCTGCACATCATCAAGGTCTTCAAGAACGTCAATTAATGTCAGAACTTTTTCCGCCATCTCTAAATCGCACTCACTGGTAGTAGATGCCACCATAGTGACTTCAGAATGGTCGGGCTCAAAACCTGCTTGAGTGAGTCCAGTAACCACAGCGTTGAGATTTTCCCAAGGTGTAGTAACACTGATACCACCATCGTCGTCAGTCTCAATATCATCGGCACCAGCCTCAAGGGCAGCTTCCATCAACTGTTCTTCATCAACACCTGGCGCGAAATTAATAATGCCTTGGCGGGTGAACAAATAGGCTACAGATCCATCGGTACCCAGATTGCCACCGTACTTACTAAAAGCGTGGCGCACTTCAGCGACAGTTCTGTTGCGATTATCAGTCATTACTTCAACGAGCACGGCAACACCGCCACTGGCATAACCTTCGTAGACCAATTCTTCTACGTCGTTACCGTCAACACCACCAGCGCCACGCGCAATGGCTCGCTCGATTGTATCTTTAGGCATATTAGCGCCCAAAGATTTGTCTACCGCAGCGCGCAATCGCGGGTTGTCGTCAACAATGCCGCCACCTAAACGGGCAGCTACCGTTATTTCACGGATCAACTTGGTATATAGCTTGCCGCGTTTTTTATCTTGCGCCGCTTTGCGGTGCTTGATATTCGCCCATTTACTATGACCTGCCATTAGTTAATCTCCTCGACACAAAGTTCCCAAATATTTTCTCGATCTTTCGCCCGCTGGCTCGCAACATACCTACAGAGACCTATCAAAAATTAGCTGTCTATAGACGCTCAGCTACGCCGCCTACTGACTTTCGGTGTTAGCCGCAGCCGGAGCGCGTAGGCGAATATGCAGATCTCGCAGTTGTTGCTCTTCCACAGCGCCTGGCGCGTCCATCATCGCACAGGAAGCCGTCTGAGTTTTCGGGAATGCAATAACTTCACGGATAGACTGGCTACCTGTCATTAACATAACCAAACGATCTAAACCCAAGGCGATACCGCCGTGAGGTGGGCACCCGTACTGCAAAGCTTCCAACAAGAAGCCAAATTTCTCTTGGCCTGCTTCGTCCATTTTTAGAACATCAAAAACGGCCTTTTGCATATTCTGATCATGAATTCGCAGCGAACCGCCGCCTAATTCATAGCCATTCAAAACCACATCGTAAGCAGCCGCTTGAGCAGCACCAGGATTATCTAGCAGCTCTTGGGGTGAACATGTTGGTCGTGTGAACGGGTGGTGTTCTGCGCTAAAGGTGCCGTCTCGACCTTCAGCAAACATCGGCCAATCAACAACCCAGCAAGGTTTGAACTCACCGTCTAGTAGTTCTAAGTCTGCGCCTAGTTCGTTGCGTAATGCGCCCATAGCATCGTTGACAACTTTAGCTTGGTCGGCACCAAAGAAGACTAAGTCGCCAGTCTGAGCACCTACGCGCTCAAGCACGGACTGAATCACATCAGCAGGCATAAATTTCAAAATGGGCGACTGTAGACCGTCTGCACCAGCACTCAAATCATTGACCTTCACATAAGCCAAGCCCTTGGCACCATAACGACCAACGAAAGCGGTATATTGATCTATCACCTTACGTGACAGTGTTGCACCACCCGGTGCTCTAAGGGCAACTACACGCCCCTTGGGGTCATTGGCAGGCCCTTGAAACACTTTAAACTCAACACCGCTCATCAAATCTGCAATATCAACCAAACGCATTGGATTACGCAGATCTGGACGGTCATTGCCAAAATCACGCATAGCTTCGGCCCAGCTAAGGACTGGGAATTCGCCAAGCTCGACACCTAAGACACTTGTGAAGACTTGCTTAAGCAGGCCTTCAGTCATTGCCATGATCTGATCTTGGTTAGTAAAAGAAGCTTCTATATCTATCTGGGTAAATTCAGGCTGTCGGTCAGCACGCAAATCTTCATCGCGGTAACACCGAGCGATTTGATAATACTTATCCATACCCGCCATCATCAGCAGCTGCTTGTACACCTGAGGTGATTGGGGCAATGCAAAAAATTCACCTGGGTGAGTTCTGCTGGGCACCAAATAATCTCGTGCACCTTCTGGGGTTGCTCGAGAAAGCGTTGGCGTTTCAATATCCCAAAAGCCTTGCTCTTCTAAAAAATTTCTTACTTGGCTGGTGATCTTGGCCCGAGTTTGCATACGTTGCTGCATTTCAGGGCGGCGCAGATCTAAATAGCGATAGCGCAGTCGAACATCTTCGCCGGCTTCGGAATGTTCATCCAATTGAAAGGGGGGCGTCTTGGCTGCATTCAACACAGTCAGTTCCAGACCGAGCACTTCAATTTCGCCAGTAGGCATATCGGCATTAACCGTGCCTTCTGGGCGAGGTCTTACCCTGCCCTTAGCTTGAAGCACAAATTCATTACGCACAGAGTCCGCTGCTGCGAAACTCTTTTGGGTATCAGGGTCAAAAACCACCTGCAATATACCAGTACGGTCTCGGACATCTAAAAAGATCACCCCACCATGATCACGGCGACGATGCACCCAACCATAAATTTCAACTTCCTCACCCACATCGCTTGAGCGAATATCACCACAGTAGTGACTGCGCATGGCCATCCCTTTTTGTTTGTACTAATTAAAACTAAGACTAAAAGTCTAAGTTGATGTCTTTCGCCGCACCGGCGTGACCTTCATAAGCTTTCGCTAAGAGCTTGAAAGTTGACTCTAGGAGTCGTCCCCAGAGGAGCTAGATTCAGATCCAGCCACATTTTTCTTTTTTCCAGACTTAAAATCGGTTTCGTACCAGCCATCGCCTTTAAGGCGAAAACCAGCAGCGGAAATTATTTTTCTAAGACTGTCCTTTTTGCATTCGGGACAATTCACTAAGGGCTCTTCACTGAGTTTTTGAACCACTTCTAACTGGTGATCACAGTCCGCACATCGATATTCATAAATCGGCATAAAATGTTCTTCTAGGTAAAACTTTGAACGAGCGGCGCATGATCGTAAAAAAAGCAGTAAAAATACAGTGATTTTGCTTACTTTTTCTTGCGGCACCGTATTTGATCAGCTATAACAGCGCCTTCAGACGTTAGAGTCTGTACGATGGTGAACTAAGTGTAACCATAGACCACATTACAAGCGCCAACTTTAACGCGAAAACCATTTAATAGATGTTCTTTAAATGGAGTTAGCAAGATCTATAATGCCCATTGGGTTTGACTACAAATGTAGAATACGCATTGCCATTGAAGTTAGATTGAGGTTAAAGATTGTTATGTTGTTAGAGCAACACTTGTATGTAGCAAGTTACACGAAGGTTAAAAGCCGGGTTAAAGATTGAGTTTTATAATAGAGGTTGCGACCGCCTTCAATTTTAATTGATAGGTTATCTAAGCAAAGTGCTAGCTAACCTATTAATATGTAAGTTGAATGGTAAACGCTCACCAATTTGAAATTAAAGGACCAGCATATGGCTACTAAGAAAAAAGCACCTGCGAAGAAAGCACCTGCTAAGAAAGCACCTGCCAAGAAA
>CAJXUL010000153.1 GCA_913060615.1 uncultured Gammaproteobacteria bacterium
TGTGTATAAGAGACAGCGCGTGCTTTGCCCGCGTTCAACCCAAGGGCAACAGCAATTTACAAAGGTTAAAAAAGCGGCACCAAGCCAGAGGAACTTGGACCGATGAGCTTGAACAAGAGATACAATCCAAATATTCCGCCAATCTAAAATTGCCTCACGTTAATCTGCGCAGTATGAGCAACGGCCAAAAATTCATTTTATTCGTACAAAAAGAAAAAAAACCACTACCTGTAGAAGGACTATTCAGTTCCTACGGTCTTAGTAATACCGCCACAGTACCGTGGTTTTAGCCCAGCAAATTCCCAAAAAATTGCGCTGGGCTTAGCCCTAATTAGATGGCTAAGGCGGCAACACCCGAGAGAATCCATATAGCTTCGCTACAAACATACTAGGTAGCCCGAGCCTCCTTCCGACTCTAAAACACCTAAAAAATAACCCCCTACAAAATATCCATATAAAACAGTTACTTACGGAAGCGTATTATTTCATTGGTAAAAACGAAAAAAACCACCCAACTTATTGATTTAGAATGAATTAGTATGCAATTTCTACAGTTCACTGCCGCATAGGCAGCTTAGAAAACTGTGCTGGCCCACCTTTCATGCCCTGAAATGTTCACTGCCGCATAGGCAGCTTAGAAAATTTGTGTGTAGTTAGTCCACTTTCAGCAATGGTTCACTGCCGCATAGGCAGCTTAGAAAGACTGCTCATTTATCCTAGTGTGTTGATTATGTTCACTGCCGCATAGGCAGCTTAGAAAACTATCTAATGATAGACAACAAGAGTCGAGCAGTTCACTGCCGCATAGGCAGCTTAGAAAGTCTTGTCCATCCGGTTATACGCTTAATGGGTGTTCACTGCCGCATAGGCAGCTTAGAAACAGCGATCGTCGGTGTTCCCAGGACTGTAAAAGTTCACTGCCGCATAGGCAGCTTAGAAAAATGTTAAGAAATATCGTCCAGGGCTAGTTTAGTTCACTGCCGCATAGGCAGCTTAGAAAACATACTCATCACCGGCCAAACCGGTACTACCGTTCACTGCCGCATAGGCAGCTTAGAAAGAACCGTTGCAGCTTACTCCTATTCATTCTTTGTTCACTGCCGCACAGGCAGCTTAGAAAAGAGAATAAAACCCCAACGACGCCAGCAACGAGTTCACTGCCGCACAGGCAGCTTAGAAAACGCTCAGCGGAAAATACGCGAAGAACGGCGCAACACAGCACTATTCGACATGCCGCTGTTCAACTAACTACGAAGCCGCAGCCATCACCATAGTCGTAACCATGACGTAAATTGCCGTTAAAAATAAAAAATTCCACATAACAAGATACTTAAAAGCACGGTGCGCACGGAATTCAGCGTACAAGTTTCTTATTAAATAAGGGCTGACCAAGTAAGCAGCTAACGCAAACAGTAGGGCCTCAAAGGTGAGTTGTTTGGTGGAGGCTTCATACGCGGAAATAGCGCTAAAGAAGGTGCATAGCCAAAGAATACCTAGTACAAATATTTCTTCAGCCTCTCTAGGTTGGCTAAAACAATCATCCATCTGCAAATTCTCGCTACCAGAAATACTCTTTGATCTTAAGACATAGCGCGATGACAAGCATTATAACTTTTGGTTAACGATCATTCAGACAGGCTTTAAACCCTGATAACTCTCGCTAGCAATGAAACGGTTTTTCCAAATAGACTGGTGTTGGTTGCGGAGCTAGGACACAACCGAATAAGCAGGATTCATTTTTACTTGCACCTAGAATGATAGGTCACCTACCACTTATCCCCAGCCCTAGAACCTTGGGGTATATTAGGGTCCAACTCAAGAACCAATCTCTATAAAACGCTCGATATTGGACAAATTTGGGTACCCGCCTCACACCGTGTCGACTTATATTAGGTGAGCGTTGCTCGGCGGCCCGCTGATCAATATCATCTCACTCGCCCCTCTACCCCCACTCACTCCTCTGCTTTAAACTCCCCTTCTCATTCGCTCTGGAATCAAATCTTGGAAACTCAGGCTCGGCCTACCGCCAATTCCTCGCCTCTTTCGCTGGAGAATTCTGTTAAGCCTTTGCGCATTGCGCTGCTGGGTTATCGCAGTAATCCGTTCAGCGGCGGCCAGGGTGTGTACCTTAAGTATTTGTCTGAAGCGCTTATTGGCTTGGGTCATCAGGTGGATGTAATTTCTGGTCAACCGTACCCAGAGCTACATCCTCAAGTGCGATTAATCAAATTGCCTGGACTGAACCTTTACGAACACAAACAACCCTCTAAGGCCCTGACCTTTAGGCAGTTCTTTAAACCTGCTGATGTACTTGAGTGGCTTTCATTTTTGTCTGGGGGCTTTCCTGAGCCTTACGCTTTTGGTCGTCGTCTGGTTAACTACCTTAAATCTGAGCGCCCTGAATACGACATTATTCACGACAACCAAAGCCTTTGTTCAGGATTGCTCAAAACTGCAAAGCTTGGTTATACGGTGGTCACCACTATCCACCACCCCATTACTTTTGACCGCGACATTGCCTTGGCTAACACACCGGACTGGGGCATGCGCTTATTGGTGCGGCGTTGGTATAACTTTTTGAACATGCAAATTAGTGTGGCGCGCAAAATCAAACATATTGTTACCGTGAGTGAAAATTCGAAAATTGATATTGCTGCGGACTTTGGCGTTCACCTTAGTCGGCTTACGGTGGTTTATAACGGTATCGATTTTGAGACCTTTCGGCCGCTGCCAGAAATTCCCCGCATTCCTTTTCATCTCATTACTACTGCCAGTGCAGATCAGCCGCTTAAGGGCACTCAACATCTGATTCCTGCTATTGCTCAATTGGTTGATGAGTTCCCTAATCTTCGCCTAACATTTATTGGTAGCCCTAAGCCCGGTGGCGTTACACAGCAAAGCATTAAGGCTTATGCTTTGGAGGATCGCATCGAGTTTCTGCATGGCATTTCTACCCAGCGGATTGTTGAGTTATATGCCAGTGCATCAATAGCCGTGGTACCTTCAGAATACGAGGGCTTTGGCTTTCCTGCAGGCGAGGCTATGGCCTGTGGCGTGCCCGTGGTATCTAGCGACGGTGGCGCGCTGCCCGAAGTGGTGGGCGACGCAGGCATTATTGTGCCAAGTAAAAATCCTGAGGCTTTGGCTGCGGGTATTCGCTCGTTGCTCCTAGATCAACCGCGCTGCAATGCCTTAAGCCTTGCGGGTAGAGCGCGTATACTTGCGCACTTCAATTGGTCTACTGTTGCAATACAAATGACCGATTTTTACGCAAAGGCGATGCGCTCATGAGCTTAGAAACCATCAACATAGAACGCCTGGGCCTACGGCCTGGCGATAAGCTGCTGGACCTTGGCTGCGGTGAAGGCCGCCATAGCATCAGCGCTTTCTTGCAGGGTGACATTAACGTCGTGGGTTTGGACCTTAGCGCGAAAGATTTAGCCACGGCTAAAGGCAGGCTTGCTGACTTTAATATTGCTGCGGACAAAATCGATCACTGCTTATTCATTCAAGGCAGCGGCTTTACGCTGCCCTTTGCCGATCATACTTTTGATCAGGTCATTTGCTCGGAAGTGCTTGAGCACATTATTGAATACGAGAAAGTGCTTAGTGAGATTAAGCGCGTGCTTAAACCGGGCGGTGTGTTTGCAGTAAGTGTGCCTCGCTACTTTCCTGAATGGGTGTGTTGGCAGTTAAGTGACGCCTACCACGAAGTGGAAGGCGGCCATGTACGTATATTTAATATCAATACGTTGAAGACCCAGATTACTGAGACGAGCATGCACTTTATTGAGCGTCACTGGGCGCATAGTTTGCATGTGCCTTATTGGTGGCTGCGTTGTTTGTTCTGGTCTAGAGACGAACGCAAACCTGCTGAGGAAGCCCATTGGCTTGTACGCCAATATCACCGTTTTTTAGTTTGGGATTTAATGCAAAGACCCAAACTGACCCAGATATTAGACAAACTTCTGAACCCTTTGCTGGGTAAGAGTGTTGTTATGTACTTTCGCAATAACTAGGCTTCTTTGGCCGAGCTTACGATGCAAGATATACAACCACTGCTAACACCTTCATTGCTTTCTACCGCAAACTACATTGAGCAACTGCAATTGCCAAGTGGCGCTGTGCCTTGGTTTGCCGGCGGCATTACTGACCCATGGGATCATACAGAAGCGCTTATGGGGTTGAGTGTTGCAGGGCGTTTTGCGGCGGCGCGCAGGGGCCTACAGTGGTTGGCTCAGACACAACGAGCAGATGGCGCTTGGTTTGCGGCCTACAATGATAAAGAGGTGGTGGACGGCACACGCTCTGAAACAAACTTTGTCGCCTATGTGGCCACCGGCCTTTGGCACTATTATCAAATTACCAAAGACAAACAGGCTTTGGCAAAGTATTTTCCAATGGTGGAAGCCGCCATTAATTTCGTTTTGGCCCAACAACAACCTACTGGCGAGGTTTACTGGGCGGTAGATACTGACACGGGGCCCTCTGAAGATGCATTAATTACAGGCTGTAGTTCTATCTTTAAATCTTTAGCCTGCGCAATTAGCACCGCCAAGGAACTGGGTTATGTGCGCGATGAATGGATTCAATCTAAGGCGCTTTTGGGTAACGCGCTTTTGCATAAACCCGAGCGCTTTGACCGTACTTGGGAATCTAAAGCACGATTTTCAATGGATTGGTTTTACCCGATTTTAAGCGGTCTCATTAGCGGCGGTGCTGCAAGGCAGCGGCTGGCTGACAAGTGGGATGTTTTTGTTGAACCTAAGTTAGGTTGCCGTTGTGTTTCCGACCAGCCGTGGGTGACCATTGCTGAGACCTGCGAACTGATCATGGCTTGCATGGCCGCTGGAGAGCAAGGCAAAGCACAACAGCTCTTCAACAACATACAACAATTTCAATTAGACGATGGCAGTTGGTGGACCGGTTACGTTTTTACTGACGATGCACACTGGCCAGATGAGAAGCCTACCTGGACAGCGGCTGCTGTATTGCTAGCGGCAGATGCGTTAACAGGTATTAGTCCTGGCGCAAACTTTTTCTCACCAAATAACGAGGCCGTCTAAGCGTCTCACTCTTCTCAATATGAAGACCACTAAATCCGTTTTAGTATGCCTAAGGTGTGACAGGTTTCATGAGCTTCAAACAAACCTGACGCCAGTGCCAGTTGATAAATCTCATATGGTGCTTGCCCGCCGTCTTCAGGATTTGGAAATAGGTCGTGAATGGCCAAAAAGCCACCTACTTTTATGTGGGGTGCCCAAGTTCTGTAATCTGTCTGTGCAGCTGCATGACTGTGACCACCGTCGATAAAAACCATGGCCAATGGTATTTGCCAAAAACGGCCTGCTTGAGCGCTGGCTGCAACCAATGGAATCACACACTGCTCTAACTCGGCTCGGGCTAAGGTACGCCGAAAAGCAGGTAGCGAGTCCATAGCACCCAGTTCGCTGTCATATAAGTCAGCATCGTGATATTCCTCGCCTAACTGATGCTCCTCGGATCCTCGGTGATGGTCTAAGGCAAAGAGTTGACCGCCGCCGTCGCGCACGCCACTACCCATATACAAAGTCGACTTACCACAATAACTGCCTACCTCTAAACATGGACCTAAAGTGGATGCTGCTAATGCGTAACGATAAAGACAAGCGCCTTCTTCTGGGTGAAGAAAGCCTTTAACAGATTCGGGGTCCAGGGGTAAGTTCATTAGTGCTCGTTGTACCTACTTAGATAAAAACTTGCTGTCTAACCGCCAATACCAAAGAAGACGATGACAAATGTAATGGGAACGAATGCGGCGAAATAGGCCATTAAATTAGCCATATCATTGTTTGAGTCTTCAGCACTGAGGCTAAATCGAGAACCCAGCAATAGCCAAGAAAATCCTGCCAAAATAAAGGCGCTGATGAAAATTAAAATTAACGCTGCCATAACTACCAGACCGATTATTTTTACAAGGGGGAGACTCTTATAACACTTCTACCCTTCCGACATAGCTCTTATTCCGCCAATCTATAAGTGCTGTCTAAAAACGCCGCCTAAAAGTGCCGCCTAAAGGGCAGCACCTAGATCGCAAAAGAGGCTAGGCCAACTTACATTGCATTAAGTTGCAACATGCCACGTGGCTTGGCGCCATCAAGATTCACAATAGACTCGTAGTTAGACGCTATGTCTTCTACCGTTGCGTCTACGCCAATCCGCACGCCTTCGTTTTCAACGATACAGGCAATTGAGAACTTGCCACCTTGGGCTTGTAAAATTACACCATTTGGCGCGTCTTCACTGACCAAGAAAATCGCTGCTGGGGTGACCAACTCTGGCCCCAACTTTTCTAATACGGCTTCTGGCATAAGATCTTCTGTCATGCGTGTTGCAGCAACCGGGGCAATGGTGTTGGTGTGAATGTTATTTTTTGCACCTTCAATCTTCAAACTGTGCATCAAACCTACTTGGCCTAATTTGGCAGCGCCGTAATTGGTTTGACCAAAGTTGCCGTACAAGCCTGTTGGCGAAGTAGTCATAAGAATACGGCCGTAGTTTTGCGCCTTCATGATGGGCCATACTGCGTGGGCGCAATAAGCCGCACCCATAAGGTGGACGTTAACAACCATATCGAAATCATCTAAAGTCATCTTTGAGAAAGACTTATCGCGCAAAATGCCTGCGTTGTTGATCAGCACGTCTACTCGGCCCCATGCGTTCATTGCGTCGTCTACCATGCTTTGCGCACCAGCTCTGTCTGAAACTGATCCACCGTTGGCAATGGCTTCGCCGCCCATGGCCTTAATCTCTGCAACCACTGCTTCAGCTGCTTCTGAAGATCCGCCGCTGCCGTCCATTGAACCACCTAAATCATTAATCACAACTTTGGCACCACGACGTGCTAGTTCTAGAGCGTGACAACGACCTAAACCACCACCAGCACCAGTTACGATGGCTACCTGATCTGCAAATGAAATCGACATATGTTTTCTCCAATAATTGGGTTAATTAACTAAACTGGTATTTGGCGACTTATTTAACTAGTTATTAAGGCCGAATACCAAAACTCACTGGCCCTACTAGGGTTTCAAGTTGGGGCTGAATCCAATCTATCCATTCGCACAGCACTGGCCGTGTTTCTCTGGGGTCGATCAGTTCGTGTACTGCAAAAGACTCTGCTCGAGGGAAAGGTGAACGCGCTTCGCGCAGTTTGTCTTCTAGCTCTCGACGTTTGGCTTCTGGGTTTTCTGCCGCGGCAATTTCACGATGGAACGCCACCGCAACACCCCCTTCAATAGCTGTCTCTTATACACATCTCCGAGCCCACGAGACGGACTCCTATCT
>CAJXUL010000154.1 GCA_913060615.1 uncultured Gammaproteobacteria bacterium
AGCGTCAGATGTGTATAAGAGACAGCCTAATCAGTATTTTCCATTGCTCGGCAGGGTAAATGGTTTTCAGCACAGGAAAACTGCCGGCGATAAGGGATTCGATGTTGTTGAATACCAAGTCACGATAAATTTGCAGCCTTCGATCTTCGATATCGGTCGGGCCAGGATTTGCGGTCGGGTCGCGCATATGCGCGGTAAAGGTTTTTTGTACTTCGGCAAAATTGGGTTCCATCGCTTCAGCCCCTTAACTCTTGACCGGTTACGAAGTGCTTCTGAATGGAATGTATTTGGTCTACTTCAACTAACAGGTCCGCGATAGATGGAATGTTAAAATCACGCTCTAGCAATGTAGGAAAAACACCAAAATGGTTATAAGCTTTTTCTAGCAGTGACCAGACGGGGTCAATAACATCAGCGCCGTGTGTATCAACAAGCAAGTCTTCAGCTTCGTTGTAGTGTCCGGCTATATGGCCGTACGCAATGCGCTGGCCTGGCAGGGCTTTAAGGAATTCTTCGGGGTCGTACCTATGGTTAACACTGTTCACATAGACATTATTAACGTCTAGCAGTAGCTGGCAGTCAGCCTGCTCTAGCACAGTGTTGAGAAATTCGATCTCGCTCATAGTTTTGCCTGGAGCGGCATAGTAAGACACGTTTTCTACCGCTATCGAGCGGCCTAAAATATCTTGTACGCGCCTAATTCTATCCACAACGTGGGTGATAGCGGCGGGCGTGAATGGAATGGGCATGAGGTCATATAAATGGCCTTCGTCACCACAATAACTTAGGTGTTCGCTGTAATGCGGCACATTGAAGGTTTCAAGGAAATGTTTAACGCGATGTACAAAGGCTTCGTCTATTGGCGCTAACCCTCCAAGATTGAGTGATAGCCCATGACATACTAATGGTGCTTGAGAGGTTGCCTTTTCCAGTGCAACAGCGAAGCGGCCGCCCACATCAATCCAGTTTTCAGGTGCAACTTCCATGAAGCTTATTGAATTTGGGAAATCGGCAGAAAGGTCGTCGATAAAAGAGCGGCGCAGGCCAAGGCCTGCACCGGATATTACTGGCTCAGGAGACATAGTGGGTATCAGCTACCGCACTTGCCTTCGCCGCACTTACCTTCTTTGGCTTTAGACTCACCACACTTGCCTTCGCCGCACTTACCTTCTTTGGCTTTAGACTCACCGCACTTGCCTTCGCCGCACTTACCTTCAGCAAATTGCATGTAGCCAGAATTTAGTTCTTTCATGGCAAATGGGTTTTGATCTGCGTTAACTGAAGGGATAATCGCAACCGAAACGCTCAGTGCTGCGCTTACAGCGATGGATAAAGGTGATTTAACTAATTTGTTAGACATTTCAGTCTCCTTGTTAATTTATTCGACTATTTTCAAACTGATCTAGTAGATCCAAAGCCTAAGTTTTGAGGTTTTGATTCACGAATCTGGAGATTACGAGTATTTGAGATGTGAGACTTCGCAAATTGTTGAATGGAGCCATTTATCAGATGAAAGGTCCTTTTGCCTGTATAAAGCAACGGTTTTGCTAGGCAAGCGGTAGAATGGTTATTAAGTTAACTGGTGCGAAAGGCGCAAATTTCGCTTACTAAATAGCGGCTGTAGCGCCATTGGCTTACAAATTTGATTTTTTTGTCACAGGCAATGTAAGCACGGTTCTTGGGTTACTCACGTGCACGGCTTTAGTTCTTTGTGTTGCGTTACCAAGGGCAAAAGTGTCGCGCTTGAGTCGCTGAAGCCATAAGGTAGTGCAGCTCAGCGTCGCTAATATCTTTGCAAGCAATACATTGGCAAGTCACTAGTTGACCAGTTGGACGCAAGTAATGCCCTGTGTCCTTATGGATGCTAGGATTTTGTCCATTTACATTTTGCGGGTCTTCGCTGTCTCTGGCAGAAGCACAGCCCAGATGATTCTTCGAGAAGGCAAAAAGTATCGAGAAATCCTTCCTTTCGTCAGATTAGTTTTTATACTCTGCGTTAATCGTAATGTGAGATTTTTATGAGTGACATGCCAGAAGATCCGCTCTCTACAGAAGCAGGGGGCAATTACCGTCCAAGCAGCAATCGTCGTACGCAAAGTAGCAATTCTGGGCGGGGGCTGGTCAATACCTCTATTCTGGCATTGCTAGTAGCAGGGTTGTTGGGTGCTGGATGGTTCATTGCAAATCAGCAACAGCTACTTTCAGCCACTGAAGCTGAGTTGAAGCAAGCTGACAGCCGCTTGATTAAACTTGAAGAGCGCCTGTCTGCAACTGACAGTGCTTTGAGCCAAGGTGGTCAGGACACAAAACAGCAGATTAATTTGTGGGAATCTGAAATCCGCAAATTGTGGTCAATTGCCAATGAGCGCAACCGTGACTGGATTAAAGAAAACCAAAACGAAGTCGCTAAATTAGATAAATCTATGAAGGTTATTCAAGCAACTAGTAGGGATTTAAAGGCCGCAAGCAGCCAGCACGATGACGCTTTAGCCGACCAGCAAACGGTTGTAGACCAGTTGACCAGTCTTGAATTGCAGGTGCAGCAGATGCTTAGAGCCCAGCGAGAGCTCACTGATAAGACGAATATTGCATCGCAGTCTGTTGCCAGCCTGAATTCTGGTTTGGGTGTGCAAGTAAAAGATAATAGTGAAGCCGTGCAGGCCATGGATGCTAATAGGTTGGCGGTAAACAAACGTTTGGTCGCTCTAGAAAAAGCCCTGGCCGATGTACGACGACAAATAGAAGCAAACAGCTCACCGGCGGTAGGGCAATAACCCTTGTTCGTCCGTCGAATTAGTTACTATTATTGCTGGCGGCCAATCAGTAAAGGTCTGGGTGTAGAAGGGCAAGTAGTTGATGATGAACTTTACTCACTAGGCAAAAACGCACTTACTGCACAAATCATTGGAACATATACGACGCGATGTCACTTAAAGAGTTTGTGCAGCAATTGAAGCAACCGGTGATTCAATTCCCGGTAGGCCTCCACTCCAAGCAAGCATAAAGCTATCACGTTAGGGTAAAAGTCCGATTCAAATATTGTCGTGCCAGTGAACAAGGCGATGGTCACAGCCGTGAGCCATGAACCTATTGGCAGTCCGCAATGAATTGCGCTGTTGCCGTGGTTGATCGCTCAGCCAGCGCTGGTTTAATTGCATGCATTGGTTATGCGGGTGGAATGCGATTGCCCTACTGCTTAAGTTCTCTCCGCCAGCACGGATTTTGTTTGGGTAATGCGTTGATCTTTTTCAAGCCAAAGTTTTTTCACCCATTGCACAATTTCGGTTTTACGCTCTGTGGTTTCCTCCCTTGAAACCCACTCCGGGATCTCATGGTGCCTAATATCAAAGTCCACACGCTGGCACTTACCCTGCAGAAAATCCATGAAGGTAGGCACCGCATCTGGATAAACAATAGTCACTTCTACCAGCCGATGTAGGTGTTTATCCATACCTTGCAGCACGTACTCTATGCCGCCCGCCTTGGGTCGCAGTAAGTTTTTGAACGCACTGTTTTGTCGCTGATGCTTTTCCTCGGTAAATCGGGTGCCTTCAACAAAGTTGAGAATGCTCGTGGGGTGGTTTTTAAATCGTTCACAGGCCATCAACACATTGTCTCGATCTGCATGGCGAAGTTCCGGGTGTTTTTTTATCTGGGCTTTATTTACGCGTTTAACGTAGGGGAAGCCCAGCGCATACATAGCGATACCCACAAAAGGAATCCAGATCAATTGTGCTTTTGTGAAAAATTTCAGCGGCGGTAGGTCATCTAAGAGGTAGGTTTGCAGTAATAATATATCGGTCCAGGTCTGGTGGTTGCAGACTACTAAGTACCAGTTGTCAGGAGATATCTCTTCACGGTTATGCCAGGTAATGTTTGCATTGACTAGGCCTATCCGTTTGAAAGTCCATCGATTTGATTTAGTCCACCAAATGATGATCTTATCCATCGTTTGCAGGTGCTTGGATCGAGCAGGGCCTTTAACCCAGGTCAGTTTGATCGCCCACCAGCTTAAGACAACACATACACTAACGGTCGCAATCAAAATGCCGATAAACGCTAAAGAAGCTTTGAGAAAATGCATGGATGAACTCTTTGATTTTGCCAAGGGCGCTATGTTGGCACTACCAGGATGGGGCGGCAACTAGTGCGTCACGCTAAAACTGGCTTGCTGGCGCTGCTCCTTTGTCTTCTGACTGGTTGTGAACACATCAGATTTTACAATCAGGCGGTTAAAGGCCACCTGGGTATTATGCTGAGTAGTCAGTCTGTTAGTGCTTTGCTACAAGATCCGGAAACATCAGAGGTTTTGCGTCAGCAGCTGATTTTGACGCAAAAAATAGTGCAGCATGCACAAGCCAATTTATTCCTCGAAACAGATGGTAAGTATGAGCGCTTTGTTCAATTGCAGGGTGACTACGTTGTTTGGAATGTTTTTGCAGCAAAACCTTTAGAGCTTCGTGGCCAGACTTGGTGCTATCCGATAGCTGGTTGCGCACCTTACAGAGGTTATTATGCACAAGAGGACGCATTAGCTTTTGCCGCCAAGTATCAACACCTGGGCTTTGAAACCTACGTGGGTGGTGTTGCAGCTTACTCGACGCTGGGTTGGTTTAACGACCCCTTGCTCAGTAGCTTTGTCGACTATCAGCCGCTGCCGTTAGCCGAGCTGTTGTTCCACGAACTCGCCCACGGCAAAGTCTGGGTGCCTGGCAGTACGGCCTTCAATGAGAGCTTTGCCAGTTTTGTTGGCAGGCAGGGAGCATGGGAATGGTCGCAGACCACAATGGATGTTGAATCTAGTGCCTACACAAAGTGGCTAGAGCAAAAGGCGCAATGGCAAATTTTTAAGACCTTTGCATTGCGAGTTAAGGCAGATTTAGAAAAAATCTATGCAGGCAAAGAAAGCAAAGTAGACGAGGGAAAAAGCGCTGCAGACGTTTTGGCACAGCGGCAAAGTTATCTTGCCCAGATACAAAGTTGCTATCAAAAAAATAAGGCTAAGTTAGGCGGCGGTAGATACGACAATTTAATGAGTACACGCTTTAACAATGCGTTTCTTGTGTCGCTAGGTACTTATGAGGATTTCTTCCCTGCTTTTGAGCAACTCTTTAAGCGAGCTCAGGGAGGTTGGCCTGAGTTTTATATTCAGGTTGATGCACTGGCAAAGCTAAGTGCCAAGGACCGAGCCCTCAAACTGGCTCAGTTGCTCCGCGCGGCGTCTGCCAAAGACGAGGGTCTCACCAGTGGTTTAGGTGAGCAAAAGGTAGCAGCCCAAGCTAATGACAATAACGCCAAAGAAGTTCATTGCGATGCCTTCTCGGACCATAGTCTGAATTGAGAACTTGCCTGTAGCAAAGGTCACTACATTCGGTGGCGTAGCTACGGGCAGCATAAAGGCGCAGGAGGCGCTCATTGCCGCCGGGATCATAAACAAAATCGGATCGATACTCGCGCCCACCGCCGCTGCGCCCAGAATGGGCATTAACAAAGTGGTGGTGGCTGTATTACTGGTGACCTCGGTTAAAAATGTCACGGCTAGGCACAAGACACCAATCATCAGTAATATCGGTAAGTTCGACAACTGCTCTAGGCTTGCGCCTATACTGGTACTCAAACCCGAGTTGGTAAACGCTGTGGCAATGGTAATGCCAGCGCCAAATAGCAATAACATGCCCCAGGGGATTTTTTCTGCGGTTTCCCAATCCATGAGTCGGATAGAGGTGCCGTCGACGGCTTTTTCGCCGCTAGGAATAACAAAGAGCGCTATCACGGCCAAGAATGCAACAATGGCATCATTGGTATAAGGCACGTTAAACCAGTTACTCCAGCCACCAAATGGACCGGTGCGTGTTATCCAAAGCAGCGCCGTGACCACAAAAACGGCCAGTACTCGTCTCTCTGCGGTAGTCCAGTTGCCTACTTCCGGTAACTCAATGTGGCCTTGGTGGTCGATGTTTCTGGTTATCCAAAATGCAGCAATAGGCAGTAATACCAGGGCGATGGGTAGCGCCCACATCATCCACTGTCCAAATGAGATCGGTGCACCCATTATTTCGGTATATACACCCATAAATACTAGGTTGGGGGGCGTGCCAATGGGTGTTGCAATGCCACCAATGCTGGCTGCATAGGCGATGCCCAAGAGCAGTGGTGCGGCCAAATCGTTGTCTTTAGACTTCTCTAGTACTGCCAGAGCAACAGGTAAAAGCATAAGGGTGGTGGAGGTATTAGATATCCACATACTCAAAAAAGCGCTAGCCAGCATAAATCCAAAAACTAACCTGCGCGAACTACTGCCGCCAAATAGCTGCACCATGTAAAGGGCAATGCGTCGATGCGCGCCGCTGCGCTCTAGCGCGGTTGCCAGCAGGAAACCGCCCATCATCAACAAGACCAGCGGATTGCCGTAGGCCGCACCCAGCTCTTTGGCGCTGAGTATGCCAAGCATAGGTAAAAGGGCCATGGGCAAAAGCGATGTTGCTGGAATAGGGATGGGTTCAAATATCCACCAGATGACCACCCAAAAGGTGACGCCCAAGGTAATGGCGGCGTCCATGTTACCTGTGGAGGACCACATTAAGAGTCCAGCAAAAAGCGCAAAAGCGGGTCCACTTGGAAGGGCTAAGGTTTTAATATTAGGGTATCGTTGTTTCATTCTCGGCGAGGTTAACTGACATGGCAGATAGTTTCTATTGGTACGACTTGGAAACCACAGGCACAAATCCTAAATGGGATCGTATTGTGCAGTTTGCTGGCTTTCGTACCGATGCAGATCTCAATCCAATCGGCGACGAGTATTGCACCTATGTGAAGTTACCAGACGATGTTTTGCCGAATCCTGATGCCACTTTAGTGACCGGCATCACGCCAGAGCTATTGGCTCGAGAAGGGATAAAAGAGAGCGAAGCCCTAGCAAAAATTAATCAGTTGTTCTCGGTGCCCGGTACTTGTGCATTGGGCTACAACAGCCTGCGCTTTGATGATGAATTTATGCGTTACGGCCTTTATCGAAATCTAATGGACCCCTACGCTAGAGAGTGGCAGAGCGGTAATTCTAGATGGGACCTAATTGATCTGGTCCGTGCTACCGGCGCACTACGCCGAGAAGGCATTAATTGGCCCATGAGCGAAGAAGGGCTGCCTGTTTACAAGCTGGAAGAGCTGACCAAGGCCAATGGTATTGATCATGGCAAAGCCCATGATGCTATGTCAGATGTGCACGCCACCGTCGGCATGGCCAAGTTGATTAAGACCTGTCTCTTATACACATCTCCGAGCCCACGAGACGGACTCCTATCT
>CAJXUL010000155.1 GCA_913060615.1 uncultured Gammaproteobacteria bacterium
TATAAGAGACAGATTCTTAACAGAGCTCCGGAGTCACCTTTCCTCCTAGGTGGTTTAGTTGGGGAAATATGCCGCCATTTGAGGGTTTGATGCTTTAGCTGGGCCCATTTTTATTCTGCGGAGAACGCTCTCGCACCTCGTCCGATTGTTCATAGAATGTATAGCGTTCGATGCCAAGCAATTCGACCTGCTGCCTTTTTTGCTGTTACTCTATAAATCTAAAAATACTTTCGATAATAAGAAGAAACGTTTCTATGTTTACATCACTCCCCTTTAGTCTCACTAGCTGCTTACTTACCGTATTACTCTCTTTGCCGATATCAGCGCTTGCTGGTGGCCATGCTGGTGGTGACAATGCAAGCCACGCCAGCGAATACAACGGTATACATGGTAGCGGCCTCTCAGATGCTGAGAAAATAAAGCTCGCCACAGCTGCGGCCCCCGTCAACGTAAGTGATAACGCGTTAGTTTTGGACTCCGATAACAGTGTTCTGCGTGAAGGTGATAATGGCTGGGTGTGTATGGTGGGCACTCCGCCTTCCTATGAAAACCCCATGTGCGTTGATGCGCCTTGGCGGCGCTGGTTGGACGCATTTATGGGCCAAAAAGCTTATAAAAACGAATCTAATGCCATTGGTGTTTCCTACATGTTGGTTGGTGATATTCCTGTAGACAACGATCACCCGATGAATTTAGACGAGTCTAAAGGCACTTGGGTACAAGAAGGTCCGCATCTAATGATTTTGGTGCCCCAAGCACTTTTTGGTGACCTACCTAGAAACCCCTATGAAGGCGGCCCCTACGTTATGTGGGAAGGCAGTGATTTTGCTCATATTATGGTGCCATTGGAGAAAACCACTCCAATCGTTTATGAGTAGAAACACAGGCAGGAATGCCGACTGGAGTTTAGCGTGAGTGTTGACGAAACAGCGATCAACGAAAAGATTGGTCAATTGAAATCTGAAATGACCTATTTGGCTGATGAGATAGAGTCAATTGGTCGTGATGCTGTGGACCAGCCAGAAAAATATGGTCCTGCGGCGGTGGAAGAACTACGCCACAGTTACATGGGTGAAATCCTAAGATTGAGGTCCGAGTTAGAACAGTTAGAAATCGCGTTATTGGCAGTAAAGGTCGATTTATGAAGGGCTTGCCCGGAATTGATGTTAATTCTGTCTAGTGAGGCCGAGCGAGAAAAACTAGAATGTTAGAACTTAGAACTTAGAACTTAGAACTTAGAAGTTCAGACAAGAATTTGAAAGAAGAGGGATGATTATATGAAATGGATATTAGCTTTGTTGCTCAGTACTACTGTGGTATTTGCCCAAGCGTCAATCAAGGAAGGCGATATCGCACCTGATTGGACCTTGCAAGGATCGGATGGCAATAGTTATCAACTTTCTGATCTTCGTGGGACTCATGTAGTCCTCGCATTTTTCCCTAAAGCCTTCACAGGTGGTTGTACAATTGAATGCAAGTCAATCCGTGATAGTAAAAGACAAGCCCGCCGTTTTGAGTTTCAGCTATTTATGGCCAGCACAGACGATGTTGAAACCGCCGTCGCGTTCGCAGAGCAGAACAATGCTAACTTTCCAATCCTTGCTGATGATTCGCAAACAGTAAGCGATGCTTACGGCGTGTTGGGTTCAGGTGGAATGGCTAAACGCTGGACCTTTTATATTGATGATGAGGGAGTTGTCACCAAAATTGATAAAAACGTAAACCCTCGTACCGCCGGTCGTGAATTGCTGCAAAATCTTATTGCTCTAGACGTGCCGGTAAAGTAGTTCCTCTTGCAGTCGGCCAACATTGGGGTTTGGTGAAAAGTCTCTAAGCCCTAATGTAATGTGCGCTATCAGAAAGCTATGTGGCTTAGCACAAGTCGGGTTTTAACCAATAGCTAACGCGCTCCAGATCTTTTCTATGTCACTCTCTCAGGCAATTGCATTCTTTTTTACTCAACGTCACACCTCCAAGGTCTTCGCCCCAGGCGACTGCTATTTAGGTTAAAATGCGTGTGTTTTGATAAAGTGCAGAAACGTATATTTGTTCGCACCCTCGGTATTGAGCCCTGGTTTGAGCCCTAGTTTGAGCCCTAGTTTGAGCAAGGGGAGACTTTGGTATTCAAGAGGTAGGGGAAATTTTGACGACTTATGAAACTACCACAGCGCTGGTAAGTTGCTGCTTCTTTATGGGTCTAGTGGCTTGGATTTCTTACCAAAAGACTAAAGGCGAAGTAGACACTCGGGACGGTTATTTTCTTGCGGGCAGAGGTCTAAGTGCAGTTTTTATTGCGGGCTCAATGCTGTTAACCAATTTGTCTGCCGAGCAGTTGATTGGCCTTAATGGTTCCGCCTACGGCTTTAATCTCAGCAGTATGGGCTGGGAGGTGACAGCCGCATTTGCCACTATATGTATGGCGTTTCTATTTTTACCCCGCTATTTAGCCGGGGCATTTGCCACTTTGCCTCAGTTTCTAAATGACCGATTTGACGGCGGCGTGCGGCGCATGTCTGTGGTGTTATTCATGGTCGGCTATGGGCTGATTACCATTCCGTCAGTGCTGTATGCCGGCTCTATTGCTGTGCTGCAACTCTTCGATGTACCCAGCCTATTGAATATCCCGTATAGCCAAGCGCTGGCGTTAACGATTGTTGTGATTGGTTGCCTGGGCGCTGTTTACGCAGTCTTTGGCGGACTCAAGGCTGTTGCTGTTTCAGACACATTGAATGGTATTGGTTTACTCATTATTGGTATTGCGGTACCCATTCTCGGACTCGCTGCACTGGGCCAGGGGAGCGTCGGCGATGGTCTCTATACAGTTGCAAATAGTCATACGGAAAAGCTCAACGCCATCGGTTCGGAGTTCGATCCCACACCCTTCGCCACATTATTTACCGGCATGATTTTCGCTAACCTATTTTATTGGTGCACAAATCAATACGTTATCCAGAGAACCTTGGCTGCGAAAAACCTCGCTGAAGGCCAGAAGGGTGTTTTGTTTTCTGGTTTCTTTAAGGTCTTAGTCCCTTTCATGATGATGTTGCCCGGCGTCATCGCTTACCACCTTTATGGTGGTGTTGGTGAAGAGGGCGGTCTTGCTTCAATTGACTTGGCATACCCAAGATTGATCCGCGATGTGCTGCCGATAGAAGCCACAGGGTTCTTTTTGGCAGTTTTGCTGGGCGCAGTTTTCAGCTCGTTCAACTCCCTACTCAACAGCGCTGCTACGCTTTTTTGCTTAGATGTCTATTTGCCCTATAAAGAGTCTCGGGGCATTGCAATAGTAGACGACGCGCTTTTGTTGAAGGTGGCGAAGCGAGCAAGCATTGTCATTGCCTTATTCTCTTTTATAGTAGCGCCACTGCTGCAATTTGCCGCAGATGGATTGTGGCAGGTCATTCGGGTTTTTACTGGGTTTTACAATATTCCTATTATTGCCATCGTGATCGTCGGGCTGTTTACGCGCCATGTTCCAGCCCTTGGGCCAAAGCTGGTCATTGTTTTTCACGTTCTCGCCTACGGACTTTTGCAGTTTGTTTTTAAGCAAGCGGTAGACATTCACTTTTTGCATCTCTACGCCATTCTTTTTGCCATAGAGGTCAGCATGTTGTTGGTGGTGGGGCATTTGTATCCGCGGGCTGAACTTTGGACCTACAGCACAACCCATAAGGTAGACATGCAGCCTTGGTCCTATGCGGTGCCCTGTGCAGTTGCATTGATGTCTTGTGTAGTTGCTTTGTATTTGTTGTTTTCCCCTATTGGCTTGGTAGGCGGGTTAAGTAACCTTTTCTGGCCGCTGATTTTTATGCTCGTTGCGCTCAACGTTCTACTCTGGTGGCGCTATATTACGAATAATCCAGCGACTACAACTAACTCTGAGTCGTCCTAGCGGTTATGCTGCTATCTAAGACGTCGCTGAATAAAATGGAATGAGAAATTGACTAAGACTAGATTGAGGATGTTTGAAAGCTCACCGGGACAACGCCATGTGACCGAGGGCGACAGATACTTATATTCTCAAGAGCCCCCCCAATTTAATTTGGTAATTATTGGCACGGGTACAATAGGGCAGGAGCATATGCGTGTTGCTGCAATGTTAGGGCGTGCGCGAGTGCATGGAATTTATGACACCCAGGCCCATAGTTTAGACGCCGCAGAGGAAAATTTTAAAAAGCTTAGTTCTGACACGTTAGTGCGCTACCCAGACCTGCAATCTGCGTGTAACGATCCAGCAGCAGATGCCTTGATGATATGCACGCCCAATTACACCCATTTTGAAGTGCTCAAAGTGGCGATGGCCTCGTCCAAACCGATCTTCCTTGAAAAGCCCATGGCGACTGATTTGCAGGATGCTGCCGCCATAGTAGCTATGAGTGCGAGCTATAGTTCGTTTATACAGATTGGCTTGCAGTATCGCTACAAGGCCCAGTATGTAGAGGCATTCCATGAGGCGTTAGACAGGCGCTCACTTGGTATAGTGAAAACAATAAGTGTCAGCGAGCACCGCCCGCCGTTTTTGGACAAGGTGGGTCAGTGGAATAAATTCAGTCGCTTCAGCGGCGGCACATTAGTAGAAAAATGCTGCCACTATTTTGATCTAATCAATTTGCTCGCCCAAGCAAGACCGAGCCGGGTATATGCCAGCGGCGGTCAGGCCGTCAACTTTTTAGATTTTGAAAAAGACAGTGAGCGGTCGGATATAGACGACCATGCCTTTGTGGTTATCGACTATAACAACGGTGTGCGCGCAAGCTTTACGCTGAATATGTTTTGCCCTGACTTCAGTGAAGAAATTATTATTGTTGGCGATGAAGGCAAACTTATTGCTCAGGAAAATTTCAACTTTCAGCAGCAAGCGGAATCAACAACCACGGTTGAGATTTTAAAGGGCGAGCTGGGTGTTTCAAAAAAAATGGACGTGAGCTACACCCGAGCGCTAGAGCAGAGTGGCCACCACGGTTCCACGTTTTATGAGCATATTGCATTTGTCGATCAGCTTGAGGGCAAGTCGGTAGACTGCGCCACTGCGCTGCAAGGTATGTGGTCAATGGTCGTGGCCAGTGCAGCGCAACAATCAATGATTACAGGGCAAGCAATAGACATTGAAGAGTTTATAGAAACTAACGATTTGAAAATTTTGCAGCCCTAAAGTGGTCCAATTTGAGCCAAAGTGTTTAGGGCAAACGTCCGCTTACACTTTGCTGAAGAATAAATTTAACTAGGATTTTGTAATGACTGAAACAATTGAAGTTGATGGCCAGACTATGCCCGCTGTGGGCTTAGGGCTTTGGAAGATTGATCCTGGCGCGGTCGCTCAAGCAGTTTATGACGCCATTAAGGCGGGTTATCGGCATTTAGACAGCGCGGCTGATTATGGCAATGAAGTCCAAGTGGGCGAGGGCATTGCCCGTGCAATTGCTGAGGGGCTTTGCTCACGTGAAGAGCTCTGGGTAACGTCCAAGCTCTGGAATACTTATCACCGCAAAGAACACGTAGAAGCCGCCTGTCAAAAATCTTTAGACGATTTGGGGTTAGATTATTTCGACCTATATTTGGTGCACTTTCCCATCGCGCTGAGCTTTGTAGAGTTTCAAGACCGCTACCCACCAGAGTGGGTATATAACCCCTCCGCTGAAATGCCGAGTATGCAACTGGATCGTGTGCCACTCAGTGAAACCTGGGGTGCAATGGAGCAATTGGTCAGCGCAAAACTGGCGCGCCAGATTGGTATTTGCAATTACAGCGCCAGCTTGATCCACGACCTAATGAATTACGCCAACATTAAACCGGCAATGTTACAGATTGAATCTCACCCGTATCTAACTCAAGAGGCACTGATTCGTACTGCCCAGTCTTACGATATTGCGGTAACTGCTTTCTCACCGCTCGGCGCGCTTTCTTATGTGGCGCTGGACATGGCTAGCGCAGCGGAAACTGTATTGACGCAGCCAGTAGTCCTGGCCGCAGCCCAGCGTACCGGCGCAACGCCAGCACAAGTTGTTTTGCGTTGGGGCTTACAGCGTGGCACTGCGGTGATTCCAAAAACCAGTAATCCTCAGCGGTTGCTTGAGAACTTGTCGCTGTCGGGCTTCACGCTAACAACTGACGAAATGGCAGCCATATCGGGTTTAAATCAAAATCGTCGTTTTAACGATCCGGGCGCTTTTTGCGAAGAAGCGTTTAATACGTTTCACTCTATCTATGACTAATAGATCAGTGGGTTAGGAAAATTGGCGCGTTAGGAGAAAAGTTATGATTAAGCAGAGTGAATTTCCAGACCAGCAGATGTATGAGCTAGGCGATGTGTTTCCGTTACTTTACTCCACAGGGTCAGAAGTTACTGGTGGCCTGCAGCAGGCATGCGCTTGGGTACAAACTAATCGTGATGAATTGTCAGGGCTGTTAAGTGCTCATGGGGCAATTTTGCTTCGTGACTTTGGTATCAATAGCGACCAAGACTTCGATCAGCTGATACGTGCGTTTGCTTGGCCGAACTTTACCTATGCAGATTCATTGTCCAATGCTGTACGTCGCAACCGCACTGAACGCGTTTTTACAGCCAACGAAGCGCCGGCGGATGTGTCCATTTTTCTGCATCACGAAATGGCCCAAACCCCAGTTTATCCATCGCGTTTGCTTTTCTACTGTGAGCAAGCGGCAGATGCCGGAGGGGCTACCCCTATCTGTCGCTCAGATATATTGCTCGACCGATTGTTACAGCAAACGCCTGATTTTGTTGCTCAGTGTGTTGCCAAGGGGGTTCGTTATTCTCAAACTATGCCGCTGCATGACGACCTAGGCTCCGGCCAAGGGCGCAGTTGGGGCAGTACGTTGAGCGCGCAATCTCAAGCTGAAGCAGAGTCAAAACTCACTAAGTTGGGTTATACATGGTCTTGGCAAGCAGACCGTTCTCTCAGTGTAACCTCGCCAGTATTGCCGGCAGTACGGGAACTGCCTGATGGCCGAAGCGTATTCTTTAATCAACTAATCGCAGCCTTTCGCGGCTGGAAAGATGCCCGTAATAGCGGGGAGAAATCCATCAGCTTTGGCGATGGCACAGCCATTGAGCACACACTGTCTCTTATACACATCTCCGAGCCCACGAGACGGACTCCTATCTCG
>CAJXUL010000156.1 GCA_913060615.1 uncultured Gammaproteobacteria bacterium
GAGATAGGAGTCCGTCTCGTGGGCTCGGAGATGTGTATAAGAGACAGACTGGGAAGAGTTCAATCGAGTCATCAACGGCAATGGTCCCTGCAACAAGGACCGAATAGATAATCATAAAAAGGCGCACGACGATGGCGGCTGGGTGCGTGAGGCTATGGAAGCCTATGCCAATAGAGCTAGGGAGGCTGGCTAGTGGCAAAGCTATCACCACTTTACGAAGTGTTTTTACGCGGACGTAGAGGCACCAATGAGTTGCCAAACGCTAAGGCGATTGTTGATGGCAATCTCGAGGTTCTAAGCCGGGATGGAAGTTTCGTTGCGCAACATATTTACTCTCCCCGGCAGGGCGTAGCCCTGCAAATAAATGCTTTCAATTTTCCCGTGTGGGGAACTTTGGAAAAGTTTGCGCCGGCCTTTCTTGCGGGTATCCCCGTCATCGTAAAAGCGGCAGAACAAACAGGATTTCTAACGGCTCAACTGGTGCGCATGATGGTAGACGCCAATCTGTTGCCGGACGGAGCAATTCAGCTCATTAGTGGTAAGGCCCATGAGGTATTGGCGTTCACGCAAAGCCAAGATGTGATTGCTTTTACCGGGTCATCTACAACGGCAAAAATTATAGCTAATCACCCCAATGTTGTGGCCAATAATCCACGCGTGAGTATGGAAACTGATTCAATCAACTGTACGATATTGGGGCAGGATGCGCCGCGTGGGTCAACGGAGTTTAATCTCTTTGTTGATGAGGTGGTAAAAGAGGTAACTTCAAAAGCCGGACAAAAATGTACGGCGATTCGTCGACTATTGGTGCCGTTGAATGTTGCTGATGATGTTGTCGAGAAATTGTGTGGGCGACTTACTGCACTGGTACTGGGGGATCCGCGCAACGAAAAGGTTGATATGGGGCCTTTGGTTGATGAGCAACAAAAACAAAGTGTTCTTGCCGCTATCGAAACACTTTCCGCAGATTGCGAAATTATTCTAGACGGTAGAGTGCCTAAGGGTCTTTTTGATGCAGATGGGTCCGGCGCATTTGTAGGGCCCACGTTGTTACGAACAACAGCAAAAAACGCCCATGCGGTGAATGAAGTGGAAGCATTTGGGCCAGTGGCCACTGTTGTCACCTATACGAATGAAGCCGAACTGGTGGCATCGGTAAAGGCGGGTGATGGATCATTGGCCGGTTCATTATTCAGTCACGACACTGATTTTGTGGCGAGGGTTGCAAGTCAAATATCCGCCTATCACGGGCGCCTGCTGATTGTTAATCGGGATAATGCAAACACTCATACAGGCCATGGCTCGCCTTTACCTATGCTTGTTCACGGTGGTCCAGGACGTGCCGGCGGTGGTGAAGAGTTGGGTGGGATACGAGCGGTTAAGCACTATATGCAACGTACAGCAATCCAAGGAACACCTGAAGTATTATCCGAAATAACTGGTCGGTGGGTAAAGGGCGCTCCAATAATAGAAAGCAAAGTCCACCCGTTTCGAATTCCCTTCTACGAACTCGGCATTGGTACCACCTTTTTTAGCGCAGAGCGTGAAGTGACTATTGAAGATATTGAGGCCTTTGCTAACTTAACAGGCGATACCTTCTATGCGCACATGGACGAAGAAGCGGCCCAACGTAACCCCTTGTTTGGAGCCAGAGTAGCCCATGGATATTTTTTGGTTGCAGCTGCGGCTGGTTTGTTTGTTGATCCACCTTATGGGCCAGTGTTAGCGAACTACGGCATAGACAATCTGAGATTCACTAAACCGGTTAAACCGGGAACACGCATTAAGGTACGATTGACCTGCAAGTCGAAATCTTTTCGCCATGGGCGGGGTTATGGAGAAGTTGCTTGGGACACTGAGATCACTGATCAAGATGATAATGTGTGTGCGTCTTACGACGTGCTCACTATGGTGAGCGAATTTGCCGTACCCGACGAGCGCAGATAGACGTTGTAAAATTCTCCGGTTGTTGCACGGGTAGCTTGTACGGTGTAGCTATCACGGGCTAAAAAAGGGCGGCGCGCATCGGCGCGTTTCTAAATGGGTAAGTTGTAACGCTGTCGCAAAAATATTGAGGAGAGTTTATATGCCATTTCATATCGAACCTCAAAATCATTGCACGCGCAATTCGATCCATACAATTCGATCCATACAATTCGACTCACGCAATTTAGCCGACGCAGTAGAGGCGGTCATTGTTGATGATGAACTATTAGCCCCTCAATTCGTATTTATAGAGTCCCGAGACTTTTCCCTTTCCACTGTAACGGCCCCAGGTGAGCCAACTGTATCGTATAAAGGCAGTGATATTGGAACAGTGAAAGCCTTAGATGAGCATACGCTGATCTTCCCAATTTACGACGGCAATGGCATGTTTTTGTCTGCGGGCAACATTCAAGAGACCGCTAAAATAGGTATGCTATTTATTGATTTTGAAACACCCAATCGTATTCGCGTTCAAGCCACAGCAACCTTGCACCAAGACTAGTCTCCGTTAAACGACTATCCAGGCGCAAAATTATTGGTGCGCGCAACCGTAGATAAAGTCTTTCTAAATTGTGCTCGCTATATCCATAAGCACCAGCGGTTGGAGGATTCTCCCTACGCGCCCAAGGCATTGGGTGAACAACCTTTTCCCACGTGGAAGCGTATTGATATGTTGCAAGATCATTTACCCAGTGCTGACCAGGGGGTGGCGGCGTCTGAAGGGGGCACCATCACGATGGAAGATTATCAAGACGCACTAAATGCGGGGGAGTCTTAGTCCCTCGTTTTGATTTTATTTTGGGTCAAAAAAAAGCCCTCGTATGGAGGGCTTTTTAATAGGGCTGCTAACCTAAGTTATAGGCCCGCAGCCAAGCTTTCTGGTACCTCAATATATTTCGCTCTGAAGTATTCGCCCAAAGTTTTGGCCTGCTTATCTATACGGTGGTTTGACGCCGCGCCGGTACCTAACACACCTTTTATATAGAAGTTCATGGCGCGTAGGTTCGGCATGTCGTAGCGTTCTACTTCATAAATACCAAAGTCAGGCGCAAGCCGCTTGAATTCTTCCACCGTTAAAAACTCGTAGAGAAAACTATAGGCTTCATCGGACCGCGCCCAAACGCCCATATTTGCATTGCCACCTTTGTCACCAGAGCGTGTACCGAACAAGCGTCCAAATGGAATGCGTTTGGCTGGCCCGGTGGGCGCTGGTGCAATAACCGCTGGTGTTTCTTGGTAGTAGATCTCATCCAAACCCAAGCGCTGGGTTGGCAATACTTCCGTGGTTTTGCTGCCAACGTGCACAACTTCAGTTAAACGTTGGCTGTCTATTAACGCCGGCCAGTGAATGACAGCTGCGTCGCCATTGAAGCCTGCCGCGCCTCTGCCGGTGTTGCCGGGTATGCCCGCCAAGCCCAGTTCTGTCACCTTAGCTGAAAAAATTCGGCCAAACTTACTTGGGTCTTTGCTGGTTAAGGTTACGCGCAATGCAGCGTGGGCGACTTCATTGCTGTCAGGATCTTCTTGATCACTTCTGATTAGGTGTATGTCTACATCTTCAAACTGCTCGCGCCCGCCTATGTTATGGAACACTGCATCTAAAAAGCGCTCGGCTTTTAGCTCTATGTCTAAGCCCGTGAGCAGAGTTTCCATAGATTGCTTATACAGCCCGCGCGTATTGAAACAGACCTTATGAGTGGGCGGGGGGCTACTGCCTCTGCAACCACTGACATATACGCGATCGTCGCCAGCTTGCTCAATTTTCATTGTGTCGAAATGAGCAATGACATCTGGGTTGTAGTAGGCAGGTGTGGAAATTTCATAGAGCAGTTGGGCGGTAATGGTGCCCACAGAGACGAGTCCGCCAGTGCCCGCGTGTTTGGTCACGGTAAAGTTGCCGTTGGCTTCTATTTCAGCGATTGGGTAGCCCACATCTCTAAAGCTGGGCACTTCCTCAAAAAACGCATAGTTGCCGCCACAGCACTGAGCGCCGCATTCAATAATGTGTCCAGCGGCGAGAGCGCCAGCTAACGCATCATAGTCGTTGCGCTGCCAGTTGAACTTCCATGCAGCCGGCCCAATGACCACGGCGGCGTCTGTGACTCTCGGGCAAATAACAATGTCCGCGCCCTGGTCCAAGGCTTCTTTAATGCCCCAACCGCCAAGATAGGCGTTGGCCGTGAGCGCTTGTTGGTCGGTGTCTTTAAGCGCAACTTGAGTATCTAGGTTGGTGAAAGCCTCGCCATCCTTTTGCAGTTGTTCAAGGTCTTCAAGAATATTGTCGCCCTCTATGTAGGCCACTTTAGAATCTACACCTAATTCTTTGAGTATCTTTTCTACCTCTTCGGCCATGCTTTTGGGGTTGAGACCGCCGGCATTAGTAACAATTTTTATGTTCTTCTCTTTACAGCTTACTGCCACTTCTTTGAGCTGCTTTAAGAAAGTGCCCACGTAGCCCATGTTTTCGCCACGGGCCTGTCTTTGGCCATATAAAATGGACATGGTTAACTCAGCGAGGTAGTCGCCTGTGAGTACATCAATGGGGCCGCCTTCAACCATTTCTCGTGCTGCGTCTAATCTATCCCCATAGAAGCCGCTGCAATTGCCAATGCGTATTACGTCTGTCATTTTCCCTTCTCCCTCTTAGATGCGCCTTGTTAGGGCATTGCTTCTATGCTGTTCCTTTATATAGATACTGTATAAATCTTCTATAGAAAGTACCGCGGTGCACTTTTGTTAGTCTTTTGCAACCCAGGAGGGTTTGCGTTTTTCTCTGAAAGACGCCATGCCTTCTGCGCCTTCATCTGAGCGGAACATACGCGTACTCCACTCAGCTGTTTCCTTAAAGGCTTCAGCCGTAGTTAACGTGGGCACTCTGCGGGCTAGCTTTTTACATTCCTGAACGGCTATTGGGCCTCCAAGATTGATCATGGCAATTTCCTCTTCCACTGCCGCGTGTAGTTGATCTGCTGGTACTGCGCGATGCGCCAAGCCCATGTGCACGGCTTGGTGGCCGTCAAAGCGCTCGCCGGTTAGGAACAGCTTCATGCCGTGGTGGACGCCGAGTTTGGGTAAACAAACCACAGAAATAATGGCTGGAATGACGCCAATGCGTACTTCAGAAAAGCTCATTTGTACGTCTTCGCGGCTGATCACAATGTCGGAAGCGCCAACTAAGCCCAATCCGCCAGCGAAGGCTGCGCCATTAATGGCTGCGATCACGGGCTTTGGGCTGTCCAGTATTGCGGTGAGTACATCTGCGTAGGGTACTGCGCGAGATGAGCCTTCCGACAATTGTCCTGGCGGGCTTTTTAGATCTGCCCCGGCGCAGAACGCCGGTCCATTGCCGGTAATGACAATAGAGCGCACGGCATCATTCGCATTAGATGTCAGTAAATGGTCATAAAGTTCTGTGACTAAAACTGACGACAATGCGTTGCGGTTCTCTGGTCGGTTTAGCGTAATCCACGCTGCGCCATTTTTTATTTCGTAAAGTGTCGCTTGGGTACCTGCCATTTCTATTCTCCTTCTACCACAGCTAGAGTGACTAGCAGTTGGGCGTTTTCAACTTGTTCGCCCACGTTAACGTGCACTGATTCCACCACGCCGTCGCGCGGCGCAGTAATTCGGTGTTCCATTTTCATGGCCTCTAAAATCACCAGTAAATCGCCTTTTGCGACCGTAGCCCCAGCAGCAACTTGTGTGGCTAACACTGAGCCAGGCATGGGGGCGGTGAGACCGCCGCCACTCTCGTCAGTGTTGGTGGATGGATAGCGTGGCAGTTCTGTTAGACGCAGGTCGCCATTGTTACTGTGTATCAGCCAGTCATCTGCATGGGGTGATATATTAAAGTGCAGTCTGCGTCCGTCCATATCGAGGTCCACATTGCCCTCGCCGCTTGCATAGCAAGTAACGTGCATAGTTTGCTCATCTACATGTACTGCAAACTGGCCGTTGCGTTGGCGTTTATAGGCCACCTCAACTTCCTCTTTTTTGCCAAACTTATAGCTGATGCTTTCCATGGGCATGGTGGAATTGCGCCACCCACTGCTCATGGTGCCCAATACTTTGGCGGAGGCGCGTCTGCGCGCTTGGCCCTCTATCGTTGTGGCGATTGCGGCTTCTACCAATTCTTGGCGTGAAACTTCGCGGGTTAATGCGGGTTTTACGCGTTCGATAAAGTCAGTAGTGGTGTCCCCAGCTAAGTACTCTGGTGTACGCAAAGTAGTCACCAAGAAATCTCTATTGGTTTTTAAACCTTGAATCTCTGTGGTCTCAAGTACACGGGCCAGTCGGCTGGCGGCCTCTCTGCGCGTAGGCGCGTGGACAATTACCTTGGCAATCATTGGGTCAAATTGCGTGCTGATTTCACTGCCGGTTTCGACCCCGGAATCAAATCGCGCTTTGCCAATGGTCGACGGTGTCCAAGCCAATACCGGACCTGGCGCTGGGAGGAAGCCCTTGGCGGGATCTTCTGCATAAAGCCGGGCTTCTATCGCATGGCCATTAATGCTGATGTCCTCTTGGGTGAAAGACAATGTCTCACCTTCAGCCACGCGAATTTGCTCGCGGACTAAGTCTTTACCAATAATCTCTTCAGTAATTGGGTGCTCTACCTGTAAGCGGGCGTTCACTTCTAAGAAGTAAAAGTCGTCGCCACTGAGCAAGAATTCAACCGTACCTGCAGATGAATAGCCGAGCTTTTTCGCCGCGGCAATGGCTGCGTCGCCCATACGCGAGCGTAGGGCATCATCTACTGCTGGGCTGGGTGCCTCTTCAATGATCTTTTGATGGCGACGTTGAATTGAGCACTCGCGCTCGTAGCAATGTACTAAGTTGCCATGGCTGTCGCCGAGAATTTGAATTTCTACGTGGCGCGAGGTGGCGAGCCATTTTTCTAAGAACACGGTGTCGTCGCCAAAAGAACTGCCCGCTTCGCGTTTGGCACCCTCCACGGCGGCAACTAGCCCTGCTTCATTTTCAACCACGCGCATGCCGCGACCGCCGCCACCGGCTGACGCTTTGACCAACACCGGGTAACCAATTTTTGCCGCTGCTGCCACGATGTCTGTATC
>CAJXUL010000157.1 GCA_913060615.1 uncultured Gammaproteobacteria bacterium
CCTCTCTATTCGTCGGCAGCGTCAGATGTGTATAAGAGACAGCCTGTACACTGCACGCCTCGCGTCAAGATTAAAGGAACCCAGGTGCCGCAACCCCCGACATCAAACGATTCAACAGATATTCAATCTAACGGCCTCACCTATAAAGAGGCTGGCGTAGACATTGAAGCCGGCGCTGAATTAATACGACGCATTGGTCCTGCGGCTAAAGCAACCAGACGCCCGGAGCTTCTGGGCGGCCTTGGTGGTTTTGCTGCTATGGCGGAAATGCCGGCGGGTTACACGCAACCAGTGATTGTCACCGGCACCGATGGAGTGGGTACTAAGCTCAAATTAGCCATAGATTACGCCCGCCACGATGGCGTTGGGCAAGATCTGGTTGCCATGTGCGTTAACGACGTTCTGGTCACTGGCGCGGAAGCATTCTTATTTCTCGACTACTACGCCACTGGACGTCTCGATGTAGACGTGGCTGAACGCGTTATCAAAGGTATTGCCGCTGGCTGTGAATTAGCCGGTTGCGCGTTAGCTGGCGGTGAAACCGCTGAGATGCCCGGATTCTATAGCGAAGGCGAATACGACCTAGCCGGGTTTTGCGTTGGCGTAGTGGAAAAAGCCAAAATCATCGACGGCAGCAAAATCAGTACCGGCGACCACATTATTGGACTGCCCAGCAGTGGCCCGCATAGCAATGGCTACTCGCTGATTAGAAAAGTCATAGAACGCCAAGGCATGGTGCCCAATGACGATCTCTTAGACGATTTATTGGCGCCCACGAGAATTTACGTTAAGTCAGTAAGGCACTTGTTAGAACATGTAGATGTACACGGCATGGTGCATATCACCGGCGGCGGATTTTTTGAAAACATTCCCAGAGTATTTAGCAACCCAGATCATGGCGCGCTCTTAAATTTAGACAGTTGGCAACAACCTGAGGTTTTTTCGTGGCTGCAACAAGCGGGCAATATCAGTAACGATGAAATGATGAGTACGTTTAACTGCGGCCTAGGCATGCTGTTGCTAGTGGCTGAGGAAGACGTTGCACAAACCTTACAGACGTTGAAAGAACAAGGCGAAGAACCTGTGTTAGTGGGACAAGTGGTTGAAGGCGATGTTGATGTTGCAAAAGGCCAGTTGCTGGTTCGCTAACGTGCCTTCGGTTAGAGCTATCAATTAGAGCTATCAATTAAAACTAAACATTAGCCTCCCCAAATATACCCTCATGGCTGGAGTAAATTACTTGCCCAGCCCGCTTTCTCCTCGTAGAGCATTTGCTTTTTTTACCTTTTTGGGCTTTTTAGGCCTTTTTTTGCGCTCTTCCTTGAAGCCCTAACATTTCGGGACTCAGGCTTTTAGAGTTTCGGCCTTTATGGCTTCGGAAGCGTCACCCCAGTTTGACCCTGATACTTACCACCACGATCTTTGTAAGTGGTTTCACAGCGCTCATCAGACTGAAAGAACAACATTTGCGCCACGCCTTCGTTGGCATAAATCTTTGCCGGCAACGTCGTTGTATTAGAAAATTCCAAAGTCACATGGCCTTCCCACTCTGGCTCCAAAGGCGTGACGTTAACAATAATACCGCACCGCGCATAAGTAGACTTACCCAAACAAATTGTTAGCACGTCTTCTGGAATACGAAAGTATTCAACGGTACTGGCCAACGCAAAAGAGTTGGGTGGAATAATGCACACGTCCCCTTCCACGTCGACAAAGCTGCGTTCATCAAAAGCTTTGGGGTCAACGGTAGCTGAGTGAATATTGGTAAATACCTTAAACTGAGGCCCACAACGCACGTCATAGCCGTAACTAGAAGTGCCATAGGAAATAACTTTGTTGCCGTCGCGGGTTCTAACTTGGCCCGCCTCAAACGGTTCGATCATGCCTTTTTTGGCTTGCTCTACAATCCAACGATCGGCTTTGATGCTCATACTTTGTGTCTCTTGATCTGTGTATTCAAAATCTGTTTGCTCACTCTTAGCGTGAATGGATGCCGCCTAACAGCGCCTAATCGTCAACCATGCTGATGGTTGGCGTGCTGCCTTGATTGCCCCACAACCGGGCAGCCATATTACGCGCTGCGTCGCGGTATAGCTCACTAATAGCGGAGTCTGGATCAGCCTTCACCGTCGGGTGCCCGCCGTCCGCCTGCTGACGTATAGACATAGCCAGCGGCAATTGCCCCAACAAAGGTACGCCCAAATCTTCCGCCACACGCTTACCACCGTCTTCGCCAAACAAATGGCTGAGGTGACCGCAATTATCGCATTGGTGAACGCTCATATTTTCTAAAATACCCAGCACAGGAATGTCTACTTTAGCGAACATCTCTATGCCCTTAAGGGCATCAAGCAGTGCTATATCTTGCGGCGTGGTCACAATCACTGCGCCAGCAACCGGCGCTTTCTGCGATAGGGTCAACTGAATATCACCAGTACCTGGAGGCATGTCGACAATTAGGTAGTCTAAATCGCCCCATAGAGTTTGGCCCAAAATCTGTTGCAGCGCACCACTGGCCATGGGACCGCGCCAAACCACTGGCGTTTTATCTGTAATCATAAAACTCATCGACATAGCTTTTATGCCATGGGCGCGAATGGGGTCAAAAAACTTACCATCCTTTATATCTGGCCGTCGGCCTTCTGCCACGCCAAGCATCATACCCTGACTAGGACCGTAAATGTCTGCGTCCAAAAGCCCAACTTTGGCACCCTCAGCATCCAACGCCAGAGCCAAGTTAACCGCAGTGGTAGATTTACCTACACCGCCTTTGCCGCTGCTCACCAACACCACATTTTTTACCTGGCCAAAACCGCGGCCCGGTGTAGCTGAAAAGGCAATATCTAATTCAATGTCGTCAACGCCCAAAAAAGCTGAGAGTTGTTCAGTCAACTTTGCCTGCATGCCTTGAGCTGGATAGCCTAAAGTGACAGAAATGCGTTTGCCTGATGACAGCACTCGAGCACCCAGAGACTGCCAAGTTTGCCCTAAGTAGGGGTCTACAAAATCTTCTACCTTCATCGGTGTCTAACATCCAAATAAAACAAGGCGCATAGTGTAAGCCCATTTGCTGTAATTTGGCTTTATTCTTCTTGTGGGCAATGTATATTGCTCCGATCTTAACGCTGTCGATCATTTCCGCAGCGTTCAATGCTTTACGGTACTCATAGGCCCCACATGTCACGTCGAATTTTAGTTACTAGCGCCCTGCCAAACGCCAATGGCCCCATTCACCTAGGACACATGCTTGAACATGTGCAAACCGACATCTGGGTGCGCTTCCAACGCATGCGCGGCAATCAAACCATTTATGTGTGCGCAGACGACACCCACGGCACGGCCACTATGATTAAGGCAGAAGAAGAGTCGGTAACCCCAGAGGTATTAGTCGAAAAAATACGTCAGTTGCACGTAAAAGATTTTCAGGGCTTTTTAATCAGCCACGACAACTACTACTCCACCCACAGTGATGAAAACCAACACTTCTCATCGCTGATTTATAACCGCCTAAAAGAAAAAGACCTGGTTTTTACCAAGGAAGTTGAGCAGTTATACGACGCGGAAAAGGGCTTATTTTTGGCCGACCGCTTTGTTGTTGGCGGATGCCCTAAGTGCAAAACAGAGGACCAGTATGGCGACAACTGCGAGGCTTGCGGTGCCACCTATGACGCCACCGATCTAATACAACCTAAGTCCATTTATTCAGGCGCAACACCTGAGTTGCGCGCCTCAACCCACTATTTCTTCGACTTGGCCAGCTATACACAGTTCCTTAAGGATTGGACACGAACGGACGCGGTACAGCCGGAAATAGCCAATAAGCTCAGCGAATGGTTGGACGATGGCCTCCGCGCTTGGGATATCTCCAGAGATGCACCCTATTTTGGCTTTACCATTCCCGGTACTACAGACAAGTACTTCTACGTATGGATGGATGCGCCCATTGGCTATATGGCCAGCTTCCAAAACTACTGCACTGCGCAAAACGACCCCAACTTACAGTTCGACGATTTTTGGAAAGCAGATTCCAGCGCCGAGGTGCACCACTTTATAGGCAAGGATATTGTTAACTTCCATGCGCTATTTTGGCCGGCGGTTTTAGACGGCGCAGGTTTCCGCACACCGACCAAAGTCCATGCGCATGGCTTTGTAACGGTAGACGGCACCAAGATGTCTAAGTCTCGAGGTACGTTTATCCTCGCTGAAAAATATCTGGAACATTTGAACCCAGAGTATCTGCGCTACTACTACGCCGCCAAACTGAGCAATTCGGTAGATGACTTAGACATCAACCTAGAAGATTTTGTGCTCCGCGTGAACTCTGATCTTGTCGGCAAAGTCATTAATATCGCCAGCCGCACAGCAGGCTTTTTGGTGAAAAACTTCGATGGTGTCATGTCTGAGGAAGTACACGACAGCGCGTTAATGGAGAAATTCACCGAGCAAGCAGAAAACATTGCGGCGCTGTATGAAGAAGGCGAGTTCAGCAAGGCCGTTAGGGAAATCACAGGCTTGGCCGATTTAGCCAATCAATACATTGCTCAGCATGAGCCTTGGGCTATGGTGAAAAATCCGGAACTGCACGATCAAGTGCAGTTAGTGTGCAGCCAAGCCATTAACATGTTCCGCTTCTTGGCCATTTTCCTGAAACCGATTTTGCCGGTGACTGCGGAAAAGGCGGAAGAATTTCTAGGCGTTGCGCCGCTTGCGTGGTCTGACTGCGAACATTTGCTTAGCGGCCATATGATCAACAAATTCAAACCAATGTTGCAGCGTATTGAAGGCAAAACCGTCGCTCAGTTGGTAGAGGCATCTGCGCAGCCAGCAGAGCAGTCTGCTGACAACAAAACAGCAGAAAAGAACAAGCAACAAAAATCTTCTAAGCCTTCCCAGCTTTCTGAAAAAGAGAGCAAAGACTCGAAGAGTGAATATATCGACATAGATGACTTCACCAAAGTCAGCCTGAAAGTAGCGAAGATCATTTCTGCTGAGGCGGTAGAGGGTGCGGACAAACTACTTAAGCTCACTTTAGATGTAGGCGACCATGAACGCTCGGTATTCTCAGGTATCAAAGAAGCCTATAACCCAGAAGATCTAGTTGGTAGATTGACTGTTGTTGTGGCAAATTTAGCGCCAAGAAAAATGCGCTTTGGCATGTCTGAAGGCATGGTCTTAGCAGCAGGGCCCGGTGGCGCTAACATTTTCTTACTTGCACCGGATAGTGGTGCAGAACCCGGTATGGACATTAAGTAATGACAGACCATGACGCCACAGCAACAACGCTCTGGGTAGCGCGCCTACCCATTACGCTTTGCTAGCCGTAGTGAACAACTGCGGTGCGGTGTGCCGCCGGCTGTATCGGCTTTATGAACTAGGCCGCAATAAGCCGTGCGTGATAAACACCTGTGCAAGCAAACAGCGCGGGCTAACCAAAAGACGCCTTAAACTGTGACTGAACTCGGCCTAATTTTAATCGGCGCGCTGTTAGTAAACAATTTTGTCCTAGCGCAGTTCTTAGGCCTGTGCCCTTTTATGGGCATCACCAAAAGCTACGACACTGCGTTTGCAACAGGTCTGGCTACAACCTTTGTGCTTGCCCTTGCAGCTGTCATCTCCCACCTCATTTACCACAGCATTTTGGTGCCCCTAGACCTGACTTACCTGAACATCATTTTATTTATTGTGGTCATTGCAGGCCTGGTACAGCTGATCCAAGTTTACCTCCACGCCACCTCACCGGTTTTGCACCAACTGCTGGGCATTTACCTGCCCCTCATCACCAGTAACTGCGCCGTATTAGGGGTGACCTTACTGGCCATCAATCAAGATCTGACGCTCCTACAAACACTGACATTTGCCATTGGCGCAGCAGCAGGCTTCACACTGGTCATGGTGTTGTTTGGTGCCCTGCGCGAACAATTACAACAAGCCAACCTGCCCGAAGCTTTTGCAGGTACACCCATCGCGTTAATCAGCGCCGGACTCATGAGTCTGGCGTTTATGGGCTTTCAAGGCATTGGTAGCTGATGTTTGGGCCACTGCTCATCATTTGCGCTTTGCTGGTATTTGCTGCTGGCGTGCTATGGATTCGCGGCAATGTAGCAAAAGACGAAGACAGTCTTGTTACAACCATTGACGCGCTTCTGCCGCAGACCCAGTGTGCTCAATGCGGTTACCCCGGTTGCCGCCCCTATGCACAGGCGGTGGCTGACGGTGTGCAAATAGATCTATGCCCACCCGGCGGACAAGAATTGGTTGTTCAGCTGAGTGAGTTAATGAGCGTTGAGATACCAGTCCAAACATTAGCCGAACCGCTAATCTTGGTTGCCGTCATCGACGAAGCCGAATGTATTGGTTGCACGTTGTGCCTGCCACCCTGCCCAGTGGATGCCATCATTGGCGCCCAAGGGTTTATGCACACCGTGCTGAGCAAAGATTGCACCGGCTGCGAACTATGTATTGCCCCCTGTCCGGTAGATTGCATCACTTTAGAACCTGCTGCCAACCTAACCGCTAACGTGGCTAACAAACCCTTTCTGCTAAAAGGCAAAGGATGTATTAACTGCGGTCAGTGCGCACCAGCCTGCCCGAAAAATTTATTGCCCGATCAGCTATTAAAACTTGGTAACGGCGCGCTATGGGAACAGGCAGGCGAACTGAATCTACAAGATTGCATTGAATGCAGCTTATGCGACAAAGTGTGCCCCAGCGAAATCAATTTGGCGGAACTCTTTGCCCACGGCAAGGTGATAGAACAGCAGCGACTTGCAGAAAATGTAGAAAAGTTGCGCATTCAAGATCGCTTTGAGAACCATCAATCACGCTTACAAGTTAAAGAAGAAGAAGTTAACCAACGACGCCAGCAACGCATGAACGAGCGCCTACAAAGACTCCAACAGAGCAGCGAGGCCGACCAATGAAAGCACGTAACATAATCAAAACGCCTAATATCATGGCTTGGGTTCTACTGGCATTGATGCCCGGCATAGCCGGCATGACCTACTATTTCCTGTCTCTTATACACATCTCCGAGCCCACGAGACGGACTC
>CAJXUL010000158.1 GCA_913060615.1 uncultured Gammaproteobacteria bacterium
AGATAGGAGTCCGTCTCGTGGGCTCGGAGATGTGTATAAGAGACAGATGATATTGGGGGCGGAGATCACTTTCGACGCTGAACACAGTGAATTATTTCTACCGACACGCGTGCTCGAGACTGCCGTTAAAACAGCCAATATCTCAGACCATGTGATCTTTTATCAGCAGTGCGAGGAAATGTTGCTCGGTCTTGATAGAGTAGGAAAAACTACCGCCGATGTAAGACAACTACTGATTCAATCAGCTGGCGATTTTCTTACCATTGAACAAGTAGCCGAGCGTTTACATATTAGCCAGCGCACCTTACGGCGGCGCCTTAAGGCAGAATCTACCAATTTCAGATCTACCTTGGATGAGATCAGAGACTTACTTGCAAAGGAATATTTAGCTAAGACCGAGTTGACCGTTGCTGAAATTGCACACCTACTGGAATACTCGGAGACGGTGAACTTTCGGCGGGCATTTGTGCGCTGGAACGGTATTACGCCCAACAACTATCGCCAACACCCACACGGCTAAAACGGCTAAAACGGCTAAAACGGCTAAAACGGCTAAAACCCCAAGAACGTAAAGATACAACAAGCTGGCCGAATATGATTCCACCCCACTCTTTTGCCCAATGTATTGTTTGTTCTTTACCACCCCAAGAGAACAGACATGACAGTAATCACCAACGCTTCACGCATGCCTGAAGGCATGGCACTAGAAGCCCGGAATCTCAGGTTCGAACTAAGCCAACAACTGGCCAATGATTGGCTCGACAACGATCCGTTCAAGACTGCATTCTTTAACGCCCTAAGCATGACCTTCCCCGCTGGCGAGCGCTTTTTTATTGAAAGTGTTCGCCACTATAAGGATGAGATCAAAGACCCTAAGCTGCAAAAAGAGATGAGCGGCTTTTTTGCTCAGGAGGGCGTACATTCTCGAGAACACCGCAAATACAACAGGGTTTTGTGTGAACTGCGTGGTTACAGCCAGGAAAAAATGGAGGCCAGAACCGAGAAATTGGTGCAAAAAGGCAAAAAAAAGATGTCTCGTAAAGCTCAGTTGGCGGCAACCTGTGGCGTGGAACATCTCACCGCCATCCTTGCAAGTAAAATTCTCAATGGTTGGATGCTCAGTGATACTCCACGTCAAATACGGGACTTGTGGGAATGGCACTCCGCTGAAGAGCTAGAACACAAATCTGTTGCCTTCGATGTCTATACTCAGGTTGGCGGCAACTACAAGGCTAGGAAGCTAACACTACGGATATTTACCGTACACTTTATGCTCGACCTACTGGCAAACACCTTCTACATGCTGCGTAAAGACAAAAAGCTCTGGAAATTGTCTACGCTTCAAAGTGGCTTTAATTTTCTCTTCGCTAAACGTGGCGTATTTAGAGAATTGCGCAGCGATTATCTCAGCTATTTCGACCCCGACTTTCACCCCTGGGACGATGATAACAGAGACCTATTGGCGCGCTGGCAATCCCCTAAGGCCGCATGAACTGGGCTGCCGCCGAGGAAAGTAAGGTATGGTATGGCGACCTTATTACTCCACTAATGGGACCGAATATCCGTCAACCCATACCTTACAGTTTTTCCGACACCTTTCAGTTGGCAAAGCTGGTGCTTTCAACTCTCTTGCCAAACCAGATAGGTGACGACCAAGCGCGTTCCTGAATAGTGGTTGGCGAATCTGAGCGCGGCGTTTTACCTGCGCGTAACGCGTCCCATGTAGACCAGCGACAAACTGGGTTTTCCAACACGCGCACGTAATAAAATGCCTCTTGCCCTGGCATAAAGTTAGGATCTTGCCAAAGCGTTTTAAGCTCGCTGGCGCCAACGTTAGCTGTAGTTGAACAATCATTTAGACTCACTTGAGCACCATTATCTGGGCAGCGATGGGTTTGTGGGTCTACGCTTAAGCCATCGGAACACACCACGTCATAGACCTGTTCCCTATGCTCGCCCTTCTCTAACCAGCCCTTAATCACTTGCACGCGTTGCAGTTTGACAGTGTTGGGATCTGCTACCGCCCAGGTTAAAAACGTCGGTTGGCGCTCACCACTGGCTTGTAAGGTACCTCCCATCGTGACGCCAGTTTGATATGCACTTTTAACCAGATTCGGACTGACTATTTGTGCCTTATCGAGTTCGTAGCCGGCAAAGAAACGCACTTTGATCCGGGTACCACTGGTGGCAAATGTTTCCTTCCGCCGCAGCGCATCATAAATCGCCTCGCGGGTATTCTCTTCTGCCCAGACACCGGCAATGCCAGAAGCCCCCCAATATTTGTAGCCAGAAAAATTGAGGTAAGTTGCGCCGTCTACTTCTTCAGCCATATCTGGTGCAGCCAACTTGATCAGTGTGCCGTAAAGAAAACTTGCGGGTATAGAACCGCGTTTCTCCGCGCTGCTATCAAAGGAGCCAATTTTGCCAAAGTAATTATCTTCCTGAAGCGAAGCGGCGGCTGTATGAGTATCGCTAGAACCAATCACACCGAATTTATAGGGATTTGCACCGACACGTTCTTGCATTAACAACCCTCGCTGCCAGGCATTTCTAACATAGCTACCAGGCGGGTTGCTGAGTATCTTGGTGGAGGTACGTAAAGGGAAAATTTCGAAATTTGCCCACTCATCATTTTTGGATAGAAGCGGATGGGTCTCAGAAGTGCCTTTGACTTGGGTGATTTCTGCCAGAGGTTCATTGCGCAGGCGTTGCTCCGCATAATCCCTATCAATAGGTTTACCCGCCCAATCAATAAGCGGAAACATTGCACCGTTAGATCCGTTGCTGTTGTGAGGTATCGCTAGACTTTCAATGTCTTGTTTACGCAGCCAGTCCATCCAGTCCCATAAACCTTCGGGATTAATACTATTGAAGCGCGAGAACGGCACGGCAGGTAAGCGTTCGGTACTACGAAAAATTACGTTGCGATGAAGTGCTTCTCGCTCTGCTGTAGATGAAGTGAATTCATACCCTGCAAAGGTTGTAAACGTTCCAGGCTGGTAGGCCGCGTTTGCTGCTGCAACGGTTTTTGACCACGCAGATTTGCTGACATTATTAACCGTCGTGTTGTCGATCGTACCGTCAAGCAAGCTGATCACCACGTCGCTGACAAAGTTACTGAATACCTTGCTTCTTTTCGCCAGATCCAAGATGCCACCGTCAACTGATTCATTAATATCGTGATAGGGCTTGGCAAAATCGTACTTAGAGATTGGTGAACTGGTATCTGCCGCTTCATTGATCAAACCAAGAAAAACTCCATGATCCGTCACCGCGTAAAAATCGAGCGGTTGTGCCAACTGCACTTCAAATCCACTCGGATGCTTGATCGCCTCTCCCTGCGCGTAACGATAAGCGTCTTCCGGTGATGCTGTTGTACCAAAAGCAGAAGCATCGAAGGACAGCGTTGTATGAACGTGCAAATCGCCAAAGTAAGCATTGCGGTCAGGATTAACCTGCGGGCGTTTGGGCGCGGCATTAAACTCTTTCGACAAAGCCGGAAACGTTATCAACTCGTCACTTGCTGGGATAACCGTATTAGTCGAGCGGAAATATTTTTGCGCCTCAGTGCGCTTGTCTTTTGCTATTTGCTCATCAGAACAGGCGCCCACGGCAAAGCCTATGGAGACCAAACAAACAAAAGAGGTGATACGAAAATTCATACATTTACCTTGCTTGAAGCAAACTGCTCCGTTATGTATTGATCGAGGGTTAGCTTGTTGGGTCTAGCCAGATAGGACTGGTCCATGCTCGCTCACGTATGGTTGCCGGAACGCGTGCATCTGGCGTACGCCCCAAACGAATTGCGTCGTAACTGGACCAACGGCAAGTCGGATTCATCAGCACTCGCACGTAATAAAAGGCACTCTGGGCCGGATCGTAGTCAGGGTCGCGCCATAACGTTTTCAGTTCATTAGCACCCGAACCTGCACTAAAGGTGCAGGTGTTAAGGTCGACACTGGCGCCGTTGTCCGGGCAGCGCCCAGTTGCGGAATCTACTTTCAGCCCATCAGCGCAAGCGATATCCACCACCTTCTCGTGCGTTTCGCCCTGAGTGTCGATCCAACCTTTAACCATTTGCACTCGTTGCAGAGGCGCGTCCATTGGGTCACGCGTTGCCCAAACCAAAAAATCAGGAGACGATTGGTTAGCACTCTGCGCGCGCAGCTCGCTGCCCATTGGTACAGCATCAGATATTAAGGGCCTATATGCATTGGCATTTTTCAACGCAGCTTCATCAAAATCCCAACCGGCATAAAAACGCACCGCCATGCGCGGGCCAGATGTCGCGTAGGTTTCACGGCGAGCAAGCGCGTCAAAAATAGCTTCGCGGGTATTTTCAGGCGCCCAAACAGCTGCAAGACCGCCCGAAGTATGGAATTTAAGAATCGACTTATAAGCCTTTGCTTCCGTACCGCCTCGCAAACGCCGAAGAGCAGGGGAAGTGACCGCACCCACCGCACCGGGAAAATCCCATTCTTCCACATCGCCAGGGTTAGAATTATGGCTGTCGGTGGCAGCAATAAAGCCCACTTGCAGAGGGTTAAATCCCAACGCTTGATCAAGTTCCAACCCCACCTTGAGCCCTTGACGAACAAATCCTGTGGTAAACGCACAACCTGTTAACTGACCGGGCAGGCAAGGATCAAGCACTTGTCCAAAGCCGCACTCTTCATCTGTAGCGCCAACACCAAGTGCACATTCCTGCGCGCCCTTGACCTGATATATTTCTACCAGCGGCTCGCGCCTTTGGCGCATCAGCCAGTCGGCCTCATCATATTCGCGGCCGTCCCAAGTGAAACGCGAATAGGTTAACCCCCATGCTTTGTTGGGGTTATGCGGTATGGTCAAAAAGTCACAATTTTTGCCACAACTCGCTTCAAGACCTTTCCACAGTTCAATAGCGTTAGGCACATCAAAACTCGAAAGAGCACGTTCAGGCACAGTATTAGAGCGGAAAATCACATTGCGATGATGCTTACCTTGATCGGGCAGTCCGGGCGAATACTCGTAGCCAATTAACGTGGTCAATTCACCCGGCTCGTAGTACTCGTCAGCAAGTTTTATATAACGCGCCCAATCAGTGGTGGCGTTATTGTAGCAACGTTCAAGGGCGCCATCGCCAATTTTACAGGTAGGAAAAGCGCCAGGTTTAGGGGGTTGCCGGGTGGTCTGTTGGTAGACACCTACAGGTTTCGATGGATCACCAAGGTCTGCGGTACCACGAATATTGCCAACCAAAATTCTAAAAATCATCGGGTTTTGCATATTGGCCAGCCAACAGGCAAGGTCCTCGCCGACGGACAAATCCGGATTGTCGCAGTGGGCACGAGTACCAAAACCTTCGGCATGATCTGTAATAGCCACAAAGTCCAACGGGCGACTCAGCTGCATAGTCTCGCCACCCGCCGTGGTTAACGGCATCCCTTTAGCAAAACGATAAGCATCTTCAATACCCAGCGTATTACCAAAAAGACTGGCATCAAAACTTTCAGCAGTGTGGACGTGCAGTTCACCCCAATATAGATTCATATTGGGGTTCGGCGCTGCCTGATAAACCGCAGCCCGAGGAGCGGGTAACGCGATCTTACTGTCATCTTGCAGTGCCAGATCAAGCGCTGCTGCTTCCGGCCCGAATCTCTCAGCACCGTCCTGCAAGGGAATGACAATCTTAACGGTGAACACACCGACCAGCACAAGCAAGATAACTAGAAAACCTAAAACAACTTTTTTAAACATAAGTAACCCCGTGCTTTTGCTCAAACGTTTTCCAGCCCGTCGACATGCCCATAGCTTAAGCTTTGAACCTAATCGTAACTATAGTAGGGGGTAGAGATGAAGAGAAATCATATTCGGCCAACTTTGGCACGCCCCCTCTTTCCTCTTTTTGCGGCTCTCATCCATGAGTTTGCAAAGGCAATAAGGTGCTTTAGCTGCCAGAGAACGAGGGCGGGTACCTGCACCAACAACGGGTTGAGAAACAGCAGTGGACAGATAGAAATGCGATACGCGTTATGCCTACACCTCAGAAAGGGATTCATGACGGCATAAGGCGAGATGGCGGCGGCCGGACTGAATTGGCCACCGCACTTCTTGCGTTACTTTTGCGTTACTTTTTGCGTTAGTTAGTCTTCAAAGCCTAAGAAGGAAGTTGCTTCTGCAACACTTCTGCGCTCGGAAACTACCGCGTTGGCGGGGAAACTGTCATCTGGCCAGCCCAGTGCAACAGCCTTCATGATCACCTGATCGTCAGCGATATTTGCATGCTCGCGTACCACTGGCGACTGCATAATGCCCTGGCTGTTAATCACCGCGCCTAAGCCACGAGACCAAGCCGCGTTAACCAGCGCTGTTGTTACCGCGCCACAGTCAAAAGCAGTGTCATCGCTGTCTGCCAACACTCGATCGTAAGTAATAATTACACAGACCGGCGCATCAAACTGGCGAAAACCACGCAGCACCCAGTCCATGCGCTTCTCTTTATCTTCACGCTCGATACCCATAGCAGCAAACAATTGCTTAGCAACCCCAACCTGACGGTCCCGGTGTTGCCCGGCAAAGGCCTCGCCAATACGGAACTCACGAGAATGCGGCACACCGGCTACATTACGCTCGGTGTTACCGGCGCGAATGAGGTCTAAGGGTTTGCCGGAGATGACAGTGAAGTTCCACGGCTGCGTGTTCATTGACGACGGCGAACGCATTGCCAGCGTTAAAATTTCTTCAATCAGTGCTTTCGGCACAGGGTCTGGTTTATAGCCTCTAACGCTACGGCGTCCGAGGAGGACATCATCAAACTGCATTTCGTAATTCCCTATGTGGATGAATCAATAGTTTACAGGAATATGCCGAATGCAAAAATATGGATTAATTTTTAAAACTCTGCGCTCGCAGATATTTAAAGACCTGAATCTTCGAGACACCGTTCGAATATTTTTATTATTCAATTATTGATCGCACAACCACCTGTCTCTTATACACATCTCCGAGCCCACGAGACGGACTCCTATCTCGT
>CAJXUL010000159.1 GCA_913060615.1 uncultured Gammaproteobacteria bacterium
CGAGATAGGAGTCCGTCTCGTGGGCTCGGAGATGTGTATAAGAGACAGGCTAAAGCCCTAAACCTTACTTCGCTATCAAATTCTGCCAACGCCTGGGTAGAAAGCTCTTCAATTAGTTTGTTAATGCTAATTTTTTTGTGTGAGGCTAGTGCTTTCAAACGGCTATGCTTATCGTCAGGTAATCTTATAGTCAAAGTGCTCATTTTCGTTCTCCTCGAAGTAATTCTTCAGGTTTATAGATTTGTAAATTTTCAAAGCTTAACGCAGCAGAACCGAGGTCTTTAACGTTGTTGGTTACAATAATTTCAGCGTTACCGGCCACTGCCAATTCAATCAAAAAATTATCACCTTCGTCTTTCAGGTTTGGTCTCCAAAGATAATATATTGGCACCCATACACACACGCTATAGAAGGCATTAATCAGTTCTCTAATTTCGTTTTCATCTAATGGGCATAGCTTTTGAATTCTCGGTCTTAAGCTAGCATATTCATATTCTAAAAATAGTGTATTACTTATCAAAGGTTGGTATGTACCTTGTAAGCACCGCCTGAGTATTTCTCGGCCTGGCCCTTCTTTGCCAATGAGGACGCCAATCAGCACACTGGTATCTAGGATGTTTTTTCATCATGAATAAATTGAAAGATATATGCTATCAGTCGGCAAGTTCAAAAGTTGGTTAGCAAATTTAAACTCAAGGGCGCTCATAGAGCCAGGCCAGTATTGCAGGCTTTGTATTTGGAATATGACGTTGCCAAAGCTCACACGTGGGAAAACATGGATCTAATTAGTACAGTGTTTCTTCTGCCAAAAAAAAGCCCTCACAGGAATTCCCTTGAGGGCTTTTTAATTGCGCTTGATTGAAGTTGCCTCAATCTAACGCTTTTGACTGAGTACTAGTCCCAAGTCAGTGCGCCACCTGTTTGGTAATCCGTTACTCTGGTTTCAAAGAAGTTTTTCTCTTTCTTTAAATCCATAATTTCAGACATCCATGGAAATGGGTTCTTCACGCCTGGGAATTGTTCCGCTAGTCCAATTTGTGCCAATCGTCGATTAGCAATGAACTGTAAGTACTCTTCCATCATGTTGGCGTTCATACCCAATACACCGCGTGGCATTGTATCGCGTGCGTAGGCTACTTCGTGTGTTGTGCCTTCCAAGATCATGTTGCGTGCAGATTCTTGCATTTCTTGATCCCACAACTCTGGGTTTTCTAGCTTAATCTGGTTGATCACGTCGATGCCGAAGTTCACGTGCATTGACTCGTCGCGCAAGATGTATTGAAACTGCTCTGAGGTGCCTGTCATCTTGTTGCGGCGACCCATAGAAAGTATCTGGGTGAAACCACAGTAGAAGAAGATGCCTTCTAGTACACAGTAGTAAGCGATCAGGTTTTTCAGCAGTGCTTTGTCGGTTTCTAATGTGCCGGTGTTGAAGCCTGGCTCATTAATTTCCTTGGTGTACTTGATTGCCCAAGATGCCTTGGTGGCTACTGACGGTACTTCGTGATACATGTTGAAGATTTCGCCTTCGTCCATGCCCAACGATTCAATGCAGTACTGATACGCGTGTGTATGAATGGCTTCTTCAAATGCTTGGCGCAGTAGGTACTGGCGGCATTCTGGATTGGTGATTAGGCGATAAATGGCCAATACCAAGTTGTTGGCTACCAATGAATCTGCTGTTGAGAAGAAACCTAGGCTGCGCTTGATGATTGTGCGCTCATCGTCGCTTAGGCCTTCGTCAGACTTCCACAGAGCGATGTCTGCAGTCATGTTTACTTCTTGGGGCATCCAGTGGTTGGCGCAGCCGTCTAAGTATTTCTGCCATGCCCATTCATATTTGAATGGCACCAGTTGGTTCAGGTCTGCGCGGCAGTTGATCATTGCTTTTTGGTCAACGGTAACGCGTTCAGAACTTTCCGCAGATATTGCGGTAACTGGTGCTTCGGCTACTGGCTCCGCTGCAACAAGTGCGGGTGTAGGTTCTACTACTGGTGCGGGTGCAGCTTCTTGTACTACAGGTTGCGCTACTGGCGCCGCAGTGTACTGGGGTGCTGCAATTTCTACAGCGCTCTGGATAGCCGCAGATTCTTCTGCTGCTACTTTTTCTGTTGCTGCCTGAGCAATAACTGCTTGGTCATTGCTTGGTGCTTCTTCGTAATCATCCCAACTTAACATTGCGATACTCCCTTAATGTTTCTTTTTATTGACAAGTTATTAACAAATTATTGGCAAGCTTCGCAATCTGGATCATCCAGAGAGCAAGCTAATGGGACTGGCGCTGCGTTGCTCAAGTCCAAATCTATGTCTAATGCTACCGGCGCTGCTGCTTGTACTTCTGGCACTACAGGTGCCGGTGCTGCTGCCGCTGGCTCAGCCGGCGTTGCCGCCGCTGATGAAACCGCATTTAGCGTGCCGCGATCTAGTGTGGATTTCTCCGCACTGGTGGCGCTCAACGCGCGTAAGTAATAAGTGGTCTTAAGACCTCTGATCCACGCCATTCTATAAGTGATGTCCAGTTTCTTACCTGATGCATTACCTATGTACAGGTTCAGTGACTGGGCTTGGTCAATCCACTTTTGTCTGCGGCTTGCTGCGTCTACTAACCAACGCGGTTCTATTTCAAACGCGGTGGCATATTTTTGCTTCAGCTCTGCTGGAATGCGTTCAATAGACTGCAAGCTACCGTCGTAGTACTTAATGTCATTGACCATTACCTTATCCCATAAGCCTAGGGCTTTTAAATCCCTGACCATGAAAGGGTTAACAACTGTGAACTCTCCAGACAAATTAGATTTCACATAAAGGTTTTGGTAAGTCGGCTCAATAGACTGTGAAACCCCAGTAATGTTGGCAATGGTTGCCGTTGGCGCAATGGCCATTACGTTGGAGTTGCGCATACCTTTCAATTGTACTTTGGCGCGTAGGGCGCTCCAGTCCAACTTGGCTGACATATCAACTTCTAGGTATTGCTCACCACGCTCTTGCTGTAGCAGCTTTAACGAGTCGATAGGCAATATGCCGCGGCTCCACAATGAACCTGCGAAGGTGGCGTATGCGCCGCGTTCTTCGGCCAAGTTGCTTGAGGCGTCAATAGCGAAGTAGCTGATGGCTTCCATTGAGTTGTCGGCAAAATCTACTGCTTGCTGTGAGCTATAAGCGATGCCCAGTTTATACAGTGCATCTTGGAAACCCATGATGCCCAAACCTACTGGACGGTGACGCATGTTTGAGGTGCGCGCCTGCTCTACAGAGTAGTAGTTAATGTCGATCACATTATCCAGCATGCGTACTGCGGTGCGGATGGTCTGCTCTAGCTTTTGCATGTCCAACACGCCGTTTTCTACGTGTTGTGGCAGGTTGATGGAGCCTAGGTTACAGACTGCAATTTCTTCTGCTGAGGTGTTCAGAGTGATCTCTGTGCACAGGTTAGAAGAGTGCACTACGCCTACGTGTTGTTGTGGCGAGCGAACGTTGCAGGTGTCTTTGAAGGTTATCCAAGGGTGACCTGTTTCGAACAACATGGAGAGCATCTTGCGCCATAGGTCGGCTGCTTTAATGCGCTTGAACAGTCTCATTTCGCCGTTACGTGTTTGTTCTTCGTAGGCACAGTAACGTGCTTCAAACGCACGGCCGTATAAGTCGTGTAGGTCTGGTGCGTCTGCGGGTGAGAACAATGTCCAGTCACCGTCTTCTGCTACGCGCTTCATAAACAGATCAGGGATCCAGTTAGCGGTATTCATGTCGTGGGTACGACGACGATCGTCACCTGTGTTCTTACGTAGCTCTAGAAATTCTTCAATATCTAGGTGCCAGCTTTCTAGGTAGGCACAAACCGCACCCTTACGTTTGCCACCTTGGTTAACGGCCACTGCTGTGTCGTTGACTACTTTAAGGAAGGGTACAACGCCCTGAGACTTACCATTGGTGCCTTTAATGTAAGAACCCAGTGCACGTACTGAGGTCCAGTCGTTACCTAAGCCGCCAGCCCACTTAGACAGCATGGCGTTGTCTTGAATGGCGCCGTAAATGCCGTGTAGGTCGTCTGGCACAGTGGTCAAGAAACAAGACGACAACTGTGGACGCAGAGTGCCCGCATTAAACAGTGTAGGTGTAGAACTCATGTAATCGAATGAGCTTAATAGGTTATAAAACTCGATAGCGCGGCCGTTGGCATCTGCTTCTTCAGCAGCCAAGCCCATAGCAACGCGCATGAAGAATACCTGGGGTAGCTCAATACGTACTTCGTTCCAGTGAATGAAGTAGCGGTCATATAGGGTCTGTAGGCCTAAATAGGTAAACAGGTGGTCGCGGTCAGGACGTATAGCCGCGCCCAATAGATCGAAGTCGTAGGTTTGTAGTCTTGGGCTGATCAGTTCTAACTCTACGCCGCGGTCTATAAAGCCTTTCAGCGCTAACGGGTAAAATTCTGTCATTTGGGCTTGGGTAGCAGTATGCATTTCACCTGAACCGGTCACGTTCAAAAACGTTAACGCTTCGGTACGCAGTTCGTCTAACAACAGGCGGGCGCTGGCGTAGCTATAGTTAGGCTCTTCTTCTACTAGCGTGCGTGCGGTAATCAATATAGACGTGGCGACGTCGGTAACAGATATGCCGTCGTACATGTTGGCCATGGCGTCATCGATAATGCGCTGTGGATTAACATCACTTAGGTTTTCGCAGGCTTCATTCACAATGGTTTGAATGCGCGCTATGTCTAATGGGTGGCGGCTGCCGTCGGCATGCACAACGTTGATTGCCGCAGCTTGTGGCGGCACGTTGAGGTTGTTCTCAGCCTGTCGCTCTTGTGAACGCTGTTCTCTATACAGAACGTATGCTCGGGCAATCTTCTGCTCGCCAGCACGCATCATGGCCAATTCTACTTGGTCTTGAATCTCTTCAATATGCAATGTGCCACCAGAAGGCAGGCGACGCTTAAACGTTGCGGTCATTTGCTCAGTTAACGCGGTTACGGTTTCTCTTATGCGCGGAGATGCAGCAGCGGTGCCACCCTCTACCGCCAAGAAAGCCTTAGTCATTGCCACGGCGATTTTATCCGCTGTGTAAGGCACAACGGTGCCATTACGCTTGATAATTTTTAGTTGCCCTGGCGCTGTTGCAGTCAAAGACGGCGACAACGGTTGGTTGGGTTGCATTGTTGGCTGCGCGATTGCTGAACCTACTGGTGTATCTGTTTGCATATGTTTAAAACCTTTTCCCTTTCTCTTTTTCTTTCTCTGCGTCTTCTTTTTGCTAAGTCATTTTTCTAGGTCTTTTCACTAGATCTTTTCACTAGGTCATTGATTTAGGTCTTTGATCAAAGCCTGTTCGAGATCAAACTCACCGTACGGCTTTAGCGAGTTGTGACTTTAGATGTTGAAGACGCGCGCTCTTATTTATGTGGTGTCTTTACGAACTTTTCTCTTTTTGTGTTTACTAACTTGTACATACCAATGCTCTAGTCTGCTTACTGTTGTCTTTAGCTGGCTTTCTTTAGCTCTGGTCTGTCGTTTTTTTGCTGCTCGTTTGCGCAGCGTTTTTCTGTGCTTTTTTCTGTGCTTTTTTCTTTGAATTTTTAGGCTTTAAGCCAAAAAATAAGCGGAAAAATCACCGTCTTCAGTTCGCCCTGACTCAGCGTGTTTTAGCCGTGAATTTTGTCTTTTCCAGTGTCTGAAATGGGCGAAATCAACATGCTCTTCGATCGCTCTCGTAACATGTTGATATAACAGCTTTTAAAAGCCCAAATCTGCTCGTTTAAGGTCAAAATTTAGGCCAAATTGCCTTTCTATGCGCTCTTTTTTCCACAAACATGAATTAAAATTTGACTCGGTCAAACTTTATAAATCCCATATATAGCGGTTTACGACATCCAAGACACAAGATAATGGGTTCATAATATCTTTGCAAGGAAAAGTCTGTGGATAACCTGTGTGTATTGGGGGTTAACCTTGTGATGAACTCAAACTAGTGCGTTTTTTTGAAAAAAAGCCAATTTCGCACCACAATTGACCGTAAAATTTGGTTTTTCCGCACCTTTTTTGACACTTTTATTGCCCTAGCTTTGACCGGGATAATCGCTGCGCTAAAAGTTGATTCAACTGACTAATTTTCAATTAAATTGGTTGTCGTCAAGAGCGCTTTTGTCGTTTTTTTTGCAGCGCCTATCAGGCCTCATTTATTGCTTTGTGAAATACCTAAAATGCCCTTATTTGGAGGCGTGTTAACCCTCCTTAAAGTTGACTAAACGGTGATAGTCGCCAATGCCTTTAACCTTACTGCTAAGATAAGCGCCTGTGATTAAGGAACGACCAATGACGTATGTGATGGCTCTAGATCAGGGTACTTCGAGCAGCCGAGCGATAATTTATAGCAGCGCTGGCGAGGTGGTGGGCACGGCCCAGCAGACGTTCGATTCTGTTTATCCACAAGATGGTTGGGTGGAGCAAGACCCCAATATTATTTGGCAGTCTATTTTGCAGGTGGGTCGAGACGCCATAAAAGCTTCTTCTATAGAACCGGGGCAGATAAAGGCCATAGGTATTACTAACCAACGAGAGACCACTTTGCTATGGGATCGGCAGACGGATGAATGCTTATACAACGCCATCGTTTGGCAGGACCGTCGTGGCGCAGATCGGTGTATTGAGATGGCGGGCGAGCAGCTCAAAGATGGTCGAGATTTGGTGACAGTCATTAATCAAATCACCGGACTGATTATTGATCCGTATTTTTCTAGCACCAAATTGGCTTGGCTTCTGAGTAATGTCCCCGAAGCTCAAGCGAAAGCAGAAGACGGTGAACTCTGCTTTGGTACGGTAGATACGTTTTTGATTTGGAAGCTGAGCAAGGGCGCGAGTCATGTCACAGATGCAACCAATGCCAGCAGAACTCAATTATTTGATATTACCGCCAATCAGTGGAGTCCTGAGCTCACAGACTACTTTGCAATTCCTCAGGGTATATTGCCCTGTCTCTTATACACATCTGACGCTGCCGACGAATAGAGAGG
>CAJXUL010000160.1 GCA_913060615.1 uncultured Gammaproteobacteria bacterium
TTCGTCGGCAGCGTCAGATGTGTATAAGAGACAGCTTCTACCGCAATACTTTGCTTGGCATCGACCCAATGCACGACACCTTTGGGCTTTAACCCTGACGTGTCCTCACCACTCCTAGAATCTGGGAAGTAAGTACAGTTAAGTTGCGCCACATTACCGTCGCCATCGTATTCAACTTCATCGCAACGAATAATAAAGGCATAGCGCAACCGCACCATTTCGCCGGGCGAAAGGCGCTTCCATTTACCCGGTGGGTTTTCTGAGAAGTCTGACTGCTCAATCCATAGCTCACGACTAAAAGGTAATTTGCGCGAACCTAAATCTGCATTTTGCGCATGCCAAGGACCTTCGAGTTCAATGTCTTCTTGGAAGTTTGTCAGCACAACTTTCAACGGTTCAAGTACGCCCATACCCCGAGGCGCGCTACTTTCCAGATCCTTGCGAATACAAAAATCTAAGAGATTCATTTCCACAGTGTTGTCTTGCTTTGTCACACCAATACGCGCACAAAAATCTCGAATAGCGGCAGCTCTAACACCACGACGACGCAGGCCTGCAATGGTTGGCATGCGCGGATCGTCCCAGCCTGAGACTAATTTTTCGTCCACGAGACGGTGCAATAGGCGCTTACTCATCACCGTAAATTCCAAGCCCAGGCGAGAGAATTCAATTTGCGGCGGGTGATAGTTCAACTCAATATTATCCAACACCCAATCATAAAGGGGGCGGTGATCTTCAAATTCCAAAGTACACAAGGAGTGAGAAATCCCTTCCAACGCATCACAAATACAGTGTGTGAAGTCGTACATGGGGTAAATGCACCAAGCATCGCCCGTGCGTTGATGGGTAATATGTCGAATGCGATAAATAGCTGGGTCGCGCAAATTAATGTTGGGTGACGCCATATCAATTTTTAGCCGCACTATATGTTCGCCATCAGCAAATTCGCCAGCGCGCATACGTTGGAATAAGTCCAAGTTTTCTGCAACGCTACGGTCTCTGTAGGGGCTATTAGTGCCGGGTTCTGTCAACGTCCCCCGAGAAATGCGCATTTGCTCTGCATCCAGCGAGCAAACATAGGCGCTACCATTGCGAATAAGGTCAGTAGCGTACTGATAAATTTGCTCGAAGTAGTCTGAAGCGTGAGTTAACGAACCCCAAGAGAAACCCAACCAAGCCACATCGGCTTTAATAGATTCAACAAATTCTTCACTTTCTTTCTGCGGGTTTGTGTCGTCAAAGCGTAAAAAGGTGGTGCCGCCGAATTGCTCTGAAACACCAAAATTCAAGCAAATGCTCTTGGCATGGCCGATATGCAAAAAACCATTGGGCTCAGGTGGAAAACGCGTAACTACGCCTTGGGATAAAACATCGCCCTCAATATCAGACTGAATACGTTGTCGAATAAAATCAGTTGTCTCGTTTTCCATGAAATCCTAACTTGATATAGCCTATCCACACCGGAACGCGCAGATTTTTGCTGAGAGTGGAATTTTGCCTGACCTGACCGCATTGGCAAAGGGTAATTGTACGTTCTCGCATATTCTTATGTAGATAGACCGGTGAATGGAAAGGTAGATGGAAAATTGAAGTGCTGCGTAAAATTCTTTGCATCTGTATTGCACGCAGAACATATATACTACTCAGCCTAAGTAGAGCCCTGCACCCAGCGCCATTGAATGAGTCTTCTAAACCATGCAGCACCGAGCACTTACCTCAATCATCGCAATTTTTGTGCTCTGCGCTGCGACATTACTTTACACAAAGCTCTATGAATCTGAGCCCCTTGTAGAGCAAGTCGCCCACTCAATGGTGGGCAGTGTATGGTACAAAATTGAACAGTCCGGCACCCACACTGGCTTTATGCATAGCTCAGTTGAATTCAATGCAAAAAATCTATGGGAATTGAATACCCTAACGGTGTTTCAACCCCTAGGCGGGCAACCGACAAAAATTACCCAGCGCCTAACATTTGCCAACTCGGGACGATACGAGCTGACCTCAGCCCACTACATCCGCAGCGCAGAAAATAATGCCACCGGCATTCAGGTGGCGCTAATTGAGGAGAAATATGTCGGCACGTTAACGCGCCAAAAGAATGTCGAACCGCTGAGCCTAGAATGGCAGTTTGGCCTAAAAGATCAGCTAGCATTAGAGGTACAGTTGCGTAAAGCAGCGGCGAAGCCAGGAACAATATTTACCACTCAATATATAAACTTTGAAAAACTATCAATTGGCGAAAACAAAAGGACATTGGTAGGCCGCAACGATGACGGCTATATATTCGAAAATTCCCAAGAAGGCTCAACCAGCACAACCTATTTAGACCCCGATATGTTGGTCATAAGTTCTACTATTTCCAACGTCTTCAATGTCAATCGCAGCACCGAGGAGCAAGCCACCTCAGTCAACCCGCTCATAAAACCCATAGATGACCGGCATTTTTCAAAACACTCAATTCCATTAGATGAACGCATAAAGAAGCACGAAAATCTCGCGCGTCTAACGCTTGGGCTGACGGCAAGGGGTAAAATATCCTTGAAGGAGCTAAACCTGCCGCTCACATTAACCCATACAAAGCCTTCTGATGTTTCCAGCAGTGATGGCAATGTTATAAGTGCCTTTACCCAAAGCTCTTTACGAATTCCTACAGGCAACGAAAAAATTACCCATATCCTGGCATCTATGGATAAACCCATTTCCATTGCAGCGCTCGTAACCGCTACAAACCAGCAATTAACCTATGCCGACAATCAACCCGCAGGGTCAGTCTTAGCCGCATTAAATTTGGGCCAGGGCGAATGTACAGATTTTGCTGATCTATTTACAACACTGGCCAGGGCTTCAGGTCTACCAGCTAGGACAGTTTTTGGTATTGCATATAGCAATGCAGATCAGCCAAGCTTCATGTTTCATGCTTGGAATGAGATTTTGGCCGATGGCCAATGGCAAGGAGTTGATCCCACTTGGAATCAGACGCGCTTAGATGCAACTCACATCAAGCTCTCGGATGACCTGAATGCCGCGTTACTCTTCGCAAGCTACACAAAAGAAGTCAGCTTTAACATATTGGAGCGGGCCTACTTCTAGCCCAGATCTATTCGGTGATACGAATCAAACCTTCCTGAGTAGCAGAGGCGATCAGCGTACCATCCACGGTAAAGAAGTCGGCGTGTACCATACCTCTAGACGCTTGTGCCGTTGACGTTCGCTTGTGAAACAGCAACCATTCGTCCATAGGCACCGGTCGGTGAATCCAAATACTATGATCTAAGCTAGCCATTTGCAGTTGAGAACGGTCCACCTCAGATTGATGAGGCAGGTTTCCGGTTGAAACTAAACCCATATCCGAGGCATAAGCCAACAAACAACGCGACATGAGTTGCCGCTGGAAGTCATCATCCTTCTTTCCCTTGAGCGTCTCTGACGCCTCAGTAGAATGACCAGGCAGCGGCTCAAGGAAGCGAATCCAAGCTGGGTTCCAAAATCGATTTTCGCCCCATGCATCACTACCCAGCTCAAAAACTGATCTGATCTCAAAAGGCCTTTCGAGTTTTGCCATAGGACTTAAGCGCGGATCGGCCTTGGGCCCACCCAAACTTAGAGCGACGTCTCGATCACTCCGCAACTCATCTGGCAGCGGCACATTAGGCATTGGCAAGCTATGGTCCAGGCCTATTTCGTCTCCCTGAAAAGAGATATCCATATTAAAAATAGCTAAACCATTTTGAATAGCGACCACCCGACGAGTAGTGAACGAGCGACCATCACGAATACGCTCCACCTCATAAAGGACCGGACGCGAGACATTACCGGCACGCAAAAAATATGCATGCAAAGAATGCACGTGAACGTCTTTTACTGTTCTGTAAGCAGCCATAGTAGCCTGCGCCAAAACTTGGCCGCCAAAGAGCCGTGAGCCGTTTTCTTTTTCGTTAAAGCCTTGATAAAGGTTTTCCTCAATTTGCTTTAACTCCAACAACTTGAGTAAGCGTTGCGCTCTATTTGAGGTTTGCTCGGTCATCACATTTCCTAAATTTCGGCTCTGCGCTTTCGCACGGAGAGTTGGGCGCGGAACTCGGTGATATAAACCGAACCTAGGGCCACTGCGTGTTGCACAAGTATGCACTGGGGTGTCATCCATGTCATTGGCGTCATTGTTTTAGGCAAAAAACCGGCCTATATACAGCCGTTTAGAAAAACACTACTGCAGAACGAAATTGGGGGAACCCTCGACCTTTTTTTCAAAACGCCCAGTAACCAAGATTTATTTGCTAAGGTGTCTTTCAAACACCACTAAATTTTACTTTTGCTCGACACCCATCTGTGCAAACAATACCGGAGAGGCCTTATGCTAAATTGGTCGAGTACCCTTTTAACATCGCTACAAAACGATCAGCCCTACCCAAACCTGAGCCGCGAATTTCCTGACGCAAGCGTTGAGGACGCCTACGCGGTGCAAAAGCAGTTTGTGCGCCAGTTAGAACAATCAAAGCAATGGGGCAACATAGTGGGCTTTAAGGCAGCCGTCACAGCACCACAAGCACAGCAGGCGATGGGTATTGAGGCAGGTATTATGGGGGTTCTATTTGAAAACGGTGCCCGAGAAGCTAACAGCACATTGAATCTCGACAGGCCGGTATTATTCGAGACCGAAATCGGCTTTGTTGTCGGCAAAACCATTAGTACACCGGTGACAGTAGATAACGTAGCCGAATACATCCGTGCCTATATGCCAGTGATTGAACTTGCAGCACCAAATTTGACCCAACGCCCCAATGGCGTAGATATAATTGCAGCCAATTCAGCCAGCTATGCTTTTATAAAGGGCACCGAGGTGACGTCAAAGATCAGCGCCGAGATAGACGCCATTGAAATACGCCAGCAGCAAAACAATGAGGAATTATATTGCGTTCAGGCTGGCGCAATAATGGCAGGCCAAATAGACGCGCTAACTTGGCTGATAAATGAAGTTCTAAGCCAAGACTATGTAATTCAGCCCGAGCAATTTCTCATCACCGGTACAATTGGCCCAATGGTGCCGGCCAAACCCGGCAATTACAAAGCAGATTTCGCCCAATTGGGTGAAATCAAATTCACGGTTGCTTAGGTTAGTACGCGCCGATTACTGCATTTATCGAAGTCAAAACCATACCTTCCTATATGGAATATATTGCTTGTGAATTATTCCATTTTATTACCTCTGCCCTACTGTTAATTTGCCGCGCAATTCAGAAGTGACGCAGCCCTAGGCCGTTAAACTTTCTCTGCAACCCGTGAACATTAATTGAGGGATTGACCATGTCATCTTATCTAGACCTGATCGAACAGACACGAACAACAGTTGGCGCAAAGCAAGAGTGGAGCGCAATCAACGCTGAGTACGCAGTGCGTATGAAGCTACAAAATCGCTTCAAGACTGGCCTAGAAATCGCCCAGTACACAGCTGACATTATGCGCCAAGATATGGCGAACTACGACGCTGACTCCAGCAAGTACACGCAGTCTTTAGGTTGCTGGCATGGTTTCGTTGCTCAGCAAGTTATGATGAGCGTAAAGAAGCACCAGCAAACTACAGACCGTAGCTACATCTATTTGTCAGGCTGGATGGTTGCGGCACTACGTTCACAGTTCGGCCCCCTACCTGACCAGAGCATGCACGAAAAAACTTCGGTTTCTGATTTGATCGAAGAAATCTACACATTCCTGAAGCAAGCCGATGCGCGCGAACTACGTCATATGTTTGTTGAATTAGATGAAGCTCGCGCTAACGGCGGCGACGCAGACTCTGTCATTCAGCGTATTGATAACTATGAAACACACGTAGTGCCAATTATTGCTGACATCGATGCAGGCTTTGGTAACGAAGAAGCCACCTACTTACTTGCCAAGCGTATGATTGAAGCGGGCGCATGTGCAATTCAAATTGAAAACCAAGTTTCCGACGCGAAGCAGTGTGGGCACCAGGCCGGCAAGGTTACAGTTCCTCACGAAGATTTCGTTTCTAAGATCAACGCAGTACGTTACGCATTCTTAGAGCTAGGCATAGACAACGGTATTATTGTTGCGCGCACAGACTCACTAGGTGCTGGCCTTACGCAAAAAATCCCAGTCTCAATTAAAGCTGGCGACCTTGGTAGCAAGTACAACGACTTCTTAGACACAGAGCCAGTGGCTGACGTTTCTGAATTACAAGATGGTGACATCACTATTCGCGTAGACGGCAAACTCGCCAAGCCTAAGCGTTTAGACAACGGTTTGTATGCATTTAAAGAAGACACCGGTTTCGACCGTGTTGTACTGGACTGCATCACCAGCTTAGAGCACGGTGCCGATCTACTATGGATTGAAACAGAAAAGCCAAACGTTTCGCAAATTGCTGAAATGGTAAATGCTATTCGTGAAGTACGCCCAGAAGCCAAGCTAGTTTACAACAACTCACCTTCGTTTAACTGGACACTGAAGTTCCGTGAGCAGGTTTACACAGAATGGAAGGAAGCTGGTAAAGATGTTTCTGCATACCCTAACCCTGCCGAAGACGCTATGGGCATGATGAACGTAGCCATTGACAGCACTGAATTGGCAGCCGCTGCGGACGCATTAGTTCGCACCTTCCAAGCAGACTCTGCCAGAGAAGCGGGCATTTTCCACCACTTGATAACGCTACCTACTTACCACACAGCAGCATTGTCTACTGACGTATTGTCCGAAGGTTACTTCGGTGACTTAGGCATGTTGGCTTATGTACGTGACGTACAGCGGCAGGAAATCCGCAAGAACTTGGCTTCAGTTAAGCACCAAGATCTGGCTGGTTCAAACGTTGGTGATGATCACAAGGAATACTTCCTTGGCGAGAAGGCACTATTGGCTGGCGGCGCGGCAAACACTATGAATCAGTTTTAACTGAGGAATAGAAAATGAGGCGGCCTAGGCCTGTCTCTTATACACATCTCCGAGCCCACGAGACGGACTCCTATCTCGT
>CAJXUL010000161.1 GCA_913060615.1 uncultured Gammaproteobacteria bacterium
GTCGGTCACCGGTGCACCGTAAATTTTTTGCGTAGCCGTTTGTACTTCGGAAATTTCGTCACCGCCGCCATCTTCGACAAACTGGCTGGTTTCACCGACTACTTCAGGAATCAACTCTACAGTCCTGCCAGTGTTGTCAGCAATGTACTGTTCCACGGCTAACTTGCCGGTTTTCGCGGTGAGCGTACGGTCGATATAAGTCGCAGATGGCACAATTGAGTCATCAGTCTCAAGTTGCACAAGGCGCACGGTCTCACCGTCAAAAATCGCCGCAGCAGAATTACTGGTGCCAAAATCTACGCCAACACCCACCCGAGTCAAAACTCACCTCGTGGCAAAACAACAAACAAAAAAATTCCAAACACTAATACTGCCCTTATTTCATGAATTGACGAAGCAGCTGCGCTTAACCGCCGAATTCCACATGCTTAATATAATCAGGAACCGAAACACTTTCTTTAAGATCACCACTGGGCACAGGATCGCCCATTAAATAACCGGCGGGAATGGTACCTGCCCAAGTGTCTCGCGCCAAATCTTCTGTAGGGTCACCGGGGTCGCCAGCACGGATTTTTGCCGACATTTCACCCAGAGGAATACGCACAACCGACGTCGCCGCGCTTTCGGCACTGCTGGGCGGTCGGGCATGTTCGTTATGACCGGGGATCAAGGCCTCGACAAATAGATCCAAAGCCTCAGCCTTCGCCTCACCTTCAACCAACTGTCCAGCACCAAAAAGACTCACCGAGCGATAATTCATTGAGCAGTGGAAACCACTACGCGCCACCACAATGCCGTCAACCAGCAAAACAGAGATGGCCACTTCACCCCCGTCGAGCAGGTGGTTTAACAGCGCACTCTGCCGGTTTCCATGCAGATAAAGAAAATCGTCTTTAACAAAATACAGCTGAGGAATAATTCTCGGTGCCACCTCACCAGCAACCACATAAGCCACGGTACATAGGCTATGCGATTCAAGCACCTCAAGAATCATCTGCTGATCGTATTCCGCTCTCAGCGCATTTCTGCGCACCCGAGTTCTCTCTGACGGAGCTTGCATAATGCCTCCAAATTTTCTCTAGCAAAAGGCGCTAGTATGTTCGGAGTAGTGAGTAGAACCAACCCTAGGACGCCAACATAGGGAAAAATAGACACAAAAACGGGGGTCTCTTACAGTAAACTAGGTCAATGACCCAACCAACCGACATCAGTAAATTTCGTAAAGCCAAAGCGCAGGACAAAGCCAAGGGTAAAACCCTCTGCGCCAGTGGTTTTCATAAATGGCAAGATGATACAAAAAAGCAATTTGATGTGAAACAAGGTCGTTTAGTGAGCGCGGCATTCTGCACCCGATGCGGCAAGGTCAAGACCACTGTGGGTTAGTTCCCACCGCAATCCCTAACAGACAATTTTTCGCCCTAGACGGCTAAAGTAGCTATAGGCGCTATGTCACAGCTGACGCCGGTTCCCGCTAGCCCACAATACCCATTAGGCACCTTAGCTAGGTACTGCTGGTGATAGTGCTCGGCATAGTAAAACCCTTCAGCTGCGCTAACCTCCGTCGTAATTTCACCATAGCCCACAGATATTAGAGCTTGTTGAAAGAGTACTTTGCTGTTCAGTGCTATTTCCAACTGCTCGTCGTCATAGGTATAGATCGCGGAACGGTATTGCGTACCCGTATCATTACCCTGGCGCATGCCTTCGGTTGGGTTATGACTTTCCCAAAACAATTTCAACAATTGTTCAAAGGTCACTTGACCTTCATCGTATACAACAAGCACAGCTTCAGTGTGGCCGGTTCCACCGCTACATACTTCTTCGTATGACGGGTTGGGCGTATATCCACCTGAATAGCCAACTGCGGTAGTAAACACGCCTGGCATCTGCCACATGCGTCGTTCCGCGCCCCAAAAACAGCCCATAGCGAATTGAACTTGTTTTAAATGTCCGGGAAATGGTCCTACTAAAGGCTGACCATGAACAAAATGTCCATCAGGAACCGGCATGCTTGCATCTCGGCCTGGAAGGGCCAAATCAGGGTTGGGGAGTTCTAATTTTGCGCCAAATGCCATATCTGCTTGCTCGCTTAACAATTAAGTAACCCTGAGTGTAGCCTGAGAGATCCAAAACTCTCAACTCCCGTCACTAACAATCATCTATTGTCCTACTTATATACTCCTACTTATATTTTCCGACTAGCAGAAAAGAGTTCAGCATTGCAGTGTGCTCAACAAGGCTGACTTGAGAGATTTTCGCTTTGTACGAGACGGTCATCGCTGATTTTGTTTCGCCTTTATTCCTTCTTTGCCCCTTCTATGTTCCTTCAGCGTCAAGACAATGCTATAACGGCCCCATGTTGAAATATTTATTACCTGCCCTCGCCCTAGCCATTATGGGCTGCCAAAACACCGCGCCTTTATCCAGCTCGCCCTCCGGGATGCCAGAGATCAATGTCAGCACTAATGCAGAGATCAAAGAGGCTATAAATGAACGGAGTAACTTTCTTACCGGTGCAGATTTAGCAAAAAAACTGCCGTCCGTTTTGGCTTTTGAGCGCCAAGCGTTGCAGTTGCTCAACGATCAACCCTTAAGATTGGGGGCCATTGGCGCCGCAATTATTGAACTACGCCCCGACAGTTTGACCGGTCACTACGCGTTGAAGAAATTCTATCAACATGTTGAAACATCTGCGGGCGTTATCACCCACGGCGAGAAGCTAAATCACCTATATGCGGCTCTACTGCGATCTGGCGACGGCAGCCAAGAGCGGCCCTACAAAATCTCCACTAAAAACGATGCAGCTATTTTCATAAAGCTACAAAACCAAACAATAGTCGGCGAGATTTACCAAACCTCTCAAGCCCACCCATTGGGTTTGTTAACGCTGGCTAGAGCAAACGCAAATAGCCCATTAGAAACCAGTGTATTTGATTTATCCGATTTGCTTGAACCACTAAGCCAACTAAACGCGGGCGAAGAAGCAGGCAGTCCGTGGCCTGTACTGCGCCTTTTTGCCGAGGAAGAAGACGCAGCCGCTCAAGCGTCTATAGGCACGTATCTCGCCAAGCAACAGCGCTATGATTCTGCAGTCGGTTGGTTAGAGCTATCCGCGCGGAATGGCAACATGCTTGCCCATACCTTACTGGCAAGAATCTATGCTTATTTGGCTGAGGTTACAGGCAATGATCGGATAAGTAGGAATTTAAACGCTCCGTTGGACGCACCAGAGGCAACTGCAGAAGAATTTACCCTCCTCTCGCTAAAGAACCATCAACGGGCAATCGCTTTAGGTTCCGTCGAGTCAATGTATACCTTAGGGCGACTTTATATTGAGAGCACCTCAGACCAGCCCCCTCTGCAACGCAATACACCAGAGGGTGTGGCGCTTATGGAGCGCGCCGGAGCCCTAGGAAGTGCCAGAGCTTATCTATTTCTTGCCTATCAAAATGCTTCTGGAAAGTTGTTAGAACGCGACGATGAAAAAGCTAACGGATATTTTGCGGCTGCAGCCCAACTAAAAAGCCCTTCAGCGGTCATAAACTACGCTAGGTTTTTAACATCGTTCAATGAATTGGAGCCTCATGAACAACTCGTGCCTTTACTGACAGAGCTGGCAGACCAAGGCAATGCCAAAGCAATGGTTGCTCTGGGTAACCTCAATGCTCTTGGAATTGGCTCTAAAAAGTCCACCAGAAAAGCTATTTCATGGTACAAAAAAGCTGTTCGTGTCGCACAAGCCAGCCATCACGAAGCCGCGGATGTAATTAACGAAGTGGCTTGGACATTAGCATCCAGCCAAGACAAACCTCTGCAGCGTAGCCGCTACGCACAAAAAATCATGGATGCGCTAATGGCAAAAAACCCTCAAGCCGGCACCCACCCTGAATATCTCGATACATGGGCCAATACCTACGCTGCTAACGGAGATTTTTCTAAAGCAGTTGCACTGCAGAAGCAGGCTATAGCCTCGGCATCGGCCCAGAATCGCCAAGACATTCTTCAAATACTCAACGATCACCTTGTTAAGTTTATGGCAGGCCAAGCAATAACTGAACAAACACCTTAAATGTCTAAAGCAGAAAACTTAGATCTGGTACGTAACCAGACACCGCTGATAGATGTTCGAGCGCCCATTGAATTTAAACAGGGCCATATACCCAACAGTATCAATCTACCAATTCTGACCGACGAAGAAAGACACAGAATAGGTATTGTCTATAAACAGCAAGGTAACGAAGCAGCGGTCCGCGTAGGACATAAACTGGTTAGTGGCTCAACCAAAGCCGAGCGAATCGCTGGGTGGTTAAAAGCTTGTAAAGATAATCCTCATGCCCAGATCATGTGCTGGCGCGGCGGTCAGAGATCTACCATTGCCCAAGCTTGGCTAGAGGAGGTTGGGGTAAGCCAAAAGAAAGTCACTGGCGGTTTTAAGGCATTGAGACAAGTTTGTATCGAGGTCCTAGATCATCCAAACAAGAACTGGTGGTTACTCAGCGGGCGCACAGGTTCAGCTAAAACAGTCATTATAAATGAGCTCGCCAATAGCATTGACCTTGAGGGTCGAGCTAATCACCGCGGCTCTGCTTTCGGTCGCCGCCTAACGCCGCAACCCACTCCGGTGACCTTCGAAAATAGCTTAGCCATTGATTATCTGAACCACACATACACAGACCTCGTTGTGGAAGATGAAAGTCGAACCATTGGTAGTGTTGGTTTACCTCAGGTATGGAGCGAGCAGATGCAGACAGCTTCTATCGCATTGGTAGAGGTCAGCATTGACGAGCGTGTTGCACATATTAAGAAAGAGTACGTTACCGATGCATTGTTGGAAGCCGCCACAATGGGCGTCCCTGATGGGCAGATTCAGCAGAATTACCTAGACGCTTTACAGCGTATTAAACGCCGCCTAGGCGGACTGCGACAGGGTGAAATGGAGACCCGCCTAAACCAGGCATTTACGGGACAAGGTAGTCATGAAAGTTGGATAAGCTACCTTCTCACTGAGTACTATGACCCAATGTATGATTTTCAGCTAAGCAAAAAATCTGAACGGATAGCTTTTCGAGGGGATAGAAAAGAGGTTTTAGAATTTCTCCAGACTAAGCAAATAAGCGAGGGTTAAAAGCCCCCCACTAAACCAATAACTGCCTCACCAATAGACGCGGCATACATTGGCTAGCGCCAACATAAATCTGCTCAGCGCAAAATCAGTAGCCGCTCACGCATAACTTACCCGGTGCCTTCAATAAACTCTTTCATCATGGTTGATACGACTTCAGGCTGATCATGGTGGGTCCAATGTCCAGCACCACTCACATCAAGAAGTTGTGCGCCGGTAAAGTGCTCTAGCGTGCCATTTTGTCCTGTGCGCCATTCCAAACCCTCGTCGGCATTAATCAGTAGCACCGGACAACTTATGTTTTGCCAAACCGAAATGGTTTCATCGGTAGACAACCCCATAGCGCTAAAATTATAAGTGTAGTTATCGTACTTCCAGCTAAATCTGCCATCTTCCTGCTGAATGGCACCGTGCAAGGTTAAATGAAAGGCTTTGTCCTTGGACAACTGTGGGTTCGCCTGCTGCATACGCTGGTAAGCCTGCTCGAGATTTTCGTAACGCTTTGGCACACGTCCCGCTAGAGCACGCGTGGCGTCGGACCATTCACGTATCTTCTCCACAGCGCTTTGATGAGGCTTACTAAGGGACCAAAGACCAATACCCTCGATCACAACTAACTTCGACACCAGTTCTGGGTAAACGCCAGCAAACAGCGACACGATTGCACCGCCAAGACTGTGTCCCACCAATACCACCGGGCCAAAATCATTCTGATCTACTAATTGATAAAGATCGTAAACGTAATCAAGGTACTGATAGCCAGAGCCCTTTACCCACTCAGAGTCACCGTGGCCGCGAAGATCTGGCGCCACAATATGATAATCCTGCGCATAATCTCCAATACGCTTCACCATATCGTCCCAAGTGCGACAGTGGTCATGAATGCCATGAACAAACACTATTGTTGGGTTATCTCTAGAGCCCCATTCAACGTAATGCAATCTAAGGCGCTGGGAGAAAAAATTTTGGGAAGTAGCAGAGAGTGAGGCGGAATGAGAAGGCATTTAGGGTCCTAGGTAATACATTTTGTTAAAAAATTTGGGTTGAACACTATTAGTCATTGCTTGGCTCTGACATGCCCGAGCCAAGCAATTCATGGCTGCGCCGCGAGAACACATCTCGCACAAATTCGATAAAAACAGTCACACGCAGAGTATGACGCAAATCTGGGTGCACCAACATCCACATGGGGGGCCCTAGCACTGGTTGTATTGTTTCAATGCGCTGCAGAGTTTTATCTGACTCTGCCAAAATGCAGGGCAGGAATGCCAGACCAAGGCCCCTTCGCGCAGCCTCGAGGTGTAACAACAAACTGTGGGTGCTGATACTCACTGGCATATCAGGCACATGAGTTTTTAACAAATCCCTACAGGTTTGCGAGATTTCACTGTCCCCCAGCCAGTCTACCCAAGGCAACTTGCTGTGATCTAAGGCACCGTTACTTTTTTCCAGCCGGGCGATTAAAGACTGTGTGCCATAAGGTGCCACAGCAATGGGTGCCAAAACTCTACCGACCAAAGTTTCGGCGGGGCTATTAGTGACCTGCATGGTTATGTCAGCCTCGCGTCGACCCACATCTAAGCCCTGATGGCTGGGTAAAATATGCAAGTCTATATCTGGATAGCTCTTCTGAAACCGCGGCAGTTCTTGAATCAATAAACTTAATGCCAGGACTTCTGGAATAATCACCCTCACTGTTCCGGATAATTTTTTGTCCCGGCCAATAAGATGACCCTCTATATCACCAAGGTTCTGGGCTACAGACTCAACCCTGTCTCTTATACACATCTCCGAGCCCACGAGACGGACTCCTATCTCG
>CAJXUL010000162.1 GCA_913060615.1 uncultured Gammaproteobacteria bacterium
GATGTGTATAAGAGACAGTCTTGCTGCCATTCGGCGCGGGTAAGTTGGTGCCACAGAAACTATAGGCAGAATGCCGCCATCGGTCGCACCAATAGTCATTTCATGGCCTGTTGGCGGCGACTCAAACTCTATCGTTACGTCGTGACCAATACCTCGAGGCGATATGGGAATATCAAAGGTCGTCGGAGGCTGAGCTGCCGGCGGAGGTGGCGGCTCAAGCACCGGATCATTGATAATGACTTCACGGTCCTCGACCAATCGAACAAAGGTCAGAGACGCCGCGGCTGTAGGCTCCGTGACTTCTATGTTGGAACCAGAAATCAAAGACTGCATTAGCAAGAACAAAGATGTGGTGACTGCTAAGCCGGTTAGCACCGCCCAACAATAGCGCTTGGTAGACTCACCAAACCCCTCACCAATTAGGAACCCGACGCCCCCAATAAGATTTCGATCTAAAAACATACTCGCCATGACTATTCCCTCTCATTACTGAGCCTCATAACCATTAGAAATGCCACTGTTTAAGTACCCTAATGGTTACTTAGCTGCTTAGACAAATCCAGAAATACGCCGCTTAGAAATATATTCACTGGGAAAAAAGACGAGCGGTGCCTTTTTTCTACTAGTCGGTTAGTACTCTTAGCCGAGAAATATAAACACATCGTATGAGGGGAATTTTTAACAATTCTGTGAGTTAGAGAAAATGTGCATCCCCCTCACCGCGAAAAAAAGCGACAACGCAGTTAGTGAGTAATTAGGCTTACTAATAAAAGCGAGGCTGAATATCGTGATTATTGCAGGGAGTAACATATGAAAACCGTACTCAGTCTGATCTTTATTCTGTCGCTATTTAGCTGCGCCACGCCAGCAAGAGGTCCAGAGTTTGCCGTCACAGAGGCATTCTCTAAAGATAAATCCTCTCTCTATATATACCGCCCAAAACTCTTTTATAACGGCGGCGCCTACTCGGTAATTGACATTGAAAACCAAGCCCTGTCATTGCCTTTAAGAAACGGTGGATTTCCTCACATTATCCTCAATTCAGACAAAGTAGAGCTTGCGGTCATTGAAGGCAAAAACTGGGTATTGGGTGATGCTTACATCACTCTTGCTACTCAACCTTGGGAAACCTACTTGCTTCGAATTACACCCATATTGGACAGTTTCAGCCCATTAGTGTCCGCTGGATTTACCCAAGTGAGTATTGCAGGCCACATAGATGCCAAATTGGTAGAACTCAAAGTTTTACCGAGGCGGCCCCGATGGAGAGCAACAACGTATAGATAAGGAAAGTTGGAACCCTTGCGATGCAAATAATCCGCAAAGAAAGTTCATCGTCAAATAGGATTTTTTGCACCCGCCTTAGGGGGTCTAACTAGAAGCTCTGAACCGCAGGTGGGCGAAAAGAAGAAATGAATGGTGGGTCGTCTGGGGTTCGAACCCAGGACCAACGGATTAAAAGTCCGGTGCTCTACCAGCTGAGCTAACGACCCTTAGATTCACGAGCGACGCGCATTGTAGACAGCCATGGACCTAGAGACAAGTATTCAGACGCGATCTTGTGAAAAACATTTAGCAAATTTATATTCCACTGGATCAGCAACTCAAAACTGGTCCTATTTCGACCAAAAACGCCCTAAAATTGTGCCTAAGGTGTAATCTAAATTTGGCGCCTCTGGAAAGTTAACTCCAAATTCCCTGCAACCTAAGCATAGCTTGTTGGGTCATCTACCTCAGCAGTCACAAATCCTTGCTTGCGAATATGGCAGCTATCACACAAACCACAGGCGGCACCCGATGCCTCTGCCGCATAACAGGAGACCGTTAAGCCGTAGTCGACGCCTAACTCCGTACCCACTCGAATAATTTCATCTTTAGTTAGGTCAATTAGCGGCGCGTGTACTGTTAGCTTATTTCCTTCAACTCCAGCCTTTGTGGCTAAATTTGCCATATTCTGGAATGCCTGAATATACTCACCACGACAATCTGGGTAGCCGGAGTAATCCACTGCGTTGACACCCACAAAGATATCCCGAGAATCAAGCACCTCGCTCCAAGCCAACGCTAACGATAGAAAGACGGTATTTCGCGCAGGTACGTAGGTAATGGGAATTTCTTCACTAGGCTGCGTCTGGGCCTGAACACCTTCCGCAAATTCACTCTGTGGCACCGCAATATCATGATCTGTGAGGGCTGAGCCACCAAATTGGCCTAGATCAATTTGTAAAATCCTGTGCTCTTCAACGCCAGCTGCTACAGCAACCTTTTTTGCACCATTAAGCTCAGCGCTACTGCGTTGGCCGTAGTCAAAGGACAGCGCATAACAGCTAAAGCCAGCATCCATTGCCATAGCCAATGTTGTCGCTGAATCTAGCCCACCGGATAACAATACTACGGCCCGTTTTGTCTTCTGATTCATCTTATCTATTCATGTAGAGCAATATGCATAATCGCTCGAAGTTTTGACTAGCGTCCAGGGATGTCGCCCCAGAGCAATTTATGTAATTGAACCTGCATACGCACAGGCAAACGGTCTGCAACAATCCAGTCTGCCAAGTCCCGCGATTCCAATTGATTATGACTTGGAGAGAAGAGCACGTCGGCTACCTGGCTATATAAATCGTACTCATCACAGCGCATCCGCGCCCAATCATAATCAGCCCGATCGCAAACTACGAACTTGATTTGATCATGAGCATTCAGGCAACGCATATTCTCCCAAAGGTTACGCTGCACTTCAGCCGAACCGGGGGTTTTTAAATCAATAACCTTGACCACTCGCGGGTCCACTTCCGCAACACTCAACGCGCCACTGGTCTCTATTGACACGGACAACCCGGCATCGGCTAAGGCAACCATTAGGGGCAACACTCCAGCTTGCGCCAATGGCTCGCCACCGGTCACCGTTACATGGCCCACGCCAAAGTCTTTAACCGTTTTCAGAATATCCGTTTGCTCAATCATCTCGCCGCCGGAAAACGCATAAGCACTGTCACAATACTGGCAGCGCAGCGGACAGCCAGTAAGGCGCACAAACACCGTAGGCCTGCCTACAGTATTGGCTTCACCTTGTAAGGATAGAAAAATTTCAGTAATACGCAGTGCGCTCATGGTATTGGCCGAGAATTGAAAAGGAAGAACATGACGTTAACTCAGAAACACTAAGATGAAGAAGATAAGACGCTTCGAAAGAACTAGTTCAAAGCTTGGGCGTATTTACTCGCAAGTTTAGCCGCTGAGCTTTGCGGGAACTCAGCCTGCACTTTGTTTAAGTAGGTTTTAGCTTGCTTGTCGTCACCAAGGCCGTGATACAGCACGCCTAGCTTATAAAGTGCCCCAGGCACTTTTTGGTGGTCGGGGTACAGTCGAACAACTTGCACAAAATTCTGCCGAGCTTTTTCGGTTTCAGTCAGGGCTAGGTATAGCTCACCCAACCAATAAAAGGCATTGGGCGTATACTTACCGTTAGGGAAATTAACAATAAGCCCTTCAAAGCCATCGATGGAAGATGAAAATTCTTTTGCGCGCATGAGCTCGATAGCAGCAGTGTACGCTTCACGCTCAGTGGTCCAAGTTTTGTCTGCGACCTGGGAAGGCGTTTCACCTGCAGTTGCATTGCCTTGACCGGCACTCCCCGGAGGCGGCGCTGGACGATTAGAGGCTAGCGCCGCTACTCGACCATCGAGGTCCACATACTGTTCTTTTTGATCTCTACGCAAATTTTCTATTAGGTGCTGCTGCTCTTCTGCTAGGCCCCGAAGCACTTGTACTTCCTGCTGTAGAACCTGCATCTGATAAAACATTTGCGACAGTGAGCCACCTTGCAAAGCACCGCCAGCAACATTTGATCTTTGATTACCAGCATCTACTGGGCCACTTCTGCCCCATAGATCGTCATCTAGGTTGTTATCGAAACCGCCATCTATAGCAACCGGTTCAATTGTTCTAAACCCATTATTTGGCAAGATTCGATCGCTGCTTTGGGGCGCAGGGTTACCACCGCTCAGGGATTCTTCAACCGGAACCGCTGCATAAACAGCCTGGCTAGCTATGCTAGCCAATAAAAGAAAAGTGGCACTGAACGTTACAATGGCAAAGTAACCGCGAGTGGTTTTGGACAACATTACTATATTTGCCATAATCAGCGCCTAGTTACCCCAATAATCGGCTATCTGTACTCAACAACCGCACGTCTATTTTGTGCCCAAGCGCGACTATCGTGTGCTGGATTTTGCGGGCGTTCTTCACCATAGCTAACTACTTCAATTTGTCTTGAACCAACGCCAGCTGAACGTAAGAAACTACTCACCGCTAGTGCTCGACGCTCACCTAAAGCAAGGTTGTACTCTCGAGTGCCGCGTTCATCACAATGTCCCTGAACGACTACGCTGCGACCAGGATTTCTCAGTAAAATTTGCGCATGCACTTCTAAAGTCGCTAAATCACTAGGATTCAAAATTGCTTTGTCGTATTGAAAATAGAATGTTCGAGAAATAGGTTGTCCAGAGCCATCTACCGGTGTGCTGTTGTCAGCAGAAAAATCCGTGACTATTTCTTCTATCACTTCAACTGGCGCTACTACCGCTGGGTTCTGATCTACAGGTTCTTGTTGGTCTACAGGCCCTGTAGCAGTGCTAGAACAGCCAGCTATGAGCAGAGCGGCTAATACTGAAAGTGCTGTGCTGGATAATCGAGATTGTGTTTGCATGATTTGTTCCTCATGTATCGGGTTATTCGGCATGATTCTGAGACCATTTATCAAAATCACCGTTGGCATCAGAAATTATCTCAATGATTAAACGCAATCCGAAGGCTGCATTTGCACTATAAAACTTCTTTCTTAGACCTTCTTTATTAGAATTTCTTTAGTACAACTTCTTTATTACAACGTCTTCATTACAAATTCTTTGTAAATACTTGTTTCGCAATGCTTTAATTCTACACAGGTAAAGAAAGTAGTCTACTCAACACTTCACTTTATCTGTGCGCTGTTGCATTTAGGCTACCGGCCTAACCTTCTTTCTCATTGGCAAGCAGAATATCTGGTAAAAATGGTGACCACGCCGGTTCCCGGACATCTCCAGCAGAGGATGGCAATCTGTACTTCACCCGCCCATCAATGGAAACCACCGCCAAAATGCCTCGACCTTGATCTTGAGTGGCATACATCAACATTGCACCATTAGGTGCTAAAGAGGGCGATTCATCCAAATCTGTCGCGGTTAAGACCAATAAGCTATCCTTTTCCAAATCTTGCCATGCAATATGGAACACACCATTGCGCCTATGGACAAAAACTAGGTGCTTACCATCCGGTAACAACCGGGCCCGGGCATTATAATCGCCGATAAAAGTCAGACGCTGCAAAAAATTGGTTGCTAACTCAACTTGGTAAATTTGTGGCCGCCCGCCTCGATCGGAAGTAAAAACAATAGATTTGCCGTCTGGCGACCAAGCAGGCTCGGTATCAATACTGTGATGTCTGGTAATGCGGCGCAATTTTCTACTGGCAATATTCATTACAAATATTTCAGGATCGCCGCCACGAGAAAGCACCATAGCGAGACTTTTACCGTCTGGAGAAAACACGGGGGAGCTATTAATACCCCTAAAATTGGTCAACCGCTCCCTGTACGGGCCATCAATATCCTGAAGAACAATACTCGGCCTACCAGTCTCAAAGGACACATAAGCAACTTGTTTACCGTCAGGGGACCAACTTGCAGAAAGAATAGGCTCAGAAGATGAATATAAAGTACGTGCTCGCGCACCATCCGCATCCGCTACTTCTAATTGATAACGCGCACTGCTAGAGCCGGCGTCTTTGGCCAGCACATACAAAATCTTGGTAGCAAATGCGCCCTGTACCCCAGTAATTTTTGCATACACCAAATCGGCTATTTTGTGGGCTACATCGCGCCATTGATCGCGGTCTATAGTAAAACTACGAGATTCTAAGCTCTTTTCTCCAGCCACATCATAAAGTTCAAATTCCACAATAACCTTGCCACTGCCAACCACAGGTTGGGCGCGGCCAATCACAAGGTAGGCACTTTTCAATATACGCCAGTCACGAAAAAAAACTGCCTGCTTGGTACTCGGGTAGGAGAGCATATTTTCGCTGGCTAAAGGATCAAACTGCCCACTTCTGGCAAGATCAAATGCGACAATATTTGCAAGGTTAGCCTCATCAGTAAGCGATTCTGGCACTGCAAAAGGTACGATAGAAATTCGTATGGGCTCATCAACACCGCGGTCGATGATAATGGTATCGAGGGAATCGGCAGCTTGAAGGCCTGGCGCTAAGGTCAGCAATAGAAAAACCAACACGAGGTAAGCTCTCAACAAGCGGTCCAACGCCCACGGTTGCACCAATCTTCTTTGCACCAAAATAGAATCTGTCGCATAACTCATGATAATTCCTGCATTGTAGATTTCTGCGCCGCCACCAAACAAACCTTACACCCTTAACTTAACGTAAAAGATCACTAGGTTGGAAAAGAAAGTAAAAGCGCCTGAAATATTTTTCAAATGTTGAATTTTCTGTAGGCACATCGAAGCGCCGGACTTGCCTAATAGCCTGTTCAGCAGACTGGTCAAATGCCGAGTTACCTGAACCCTCAATCAAGGTCACAGAAATAACCTCGCCGGTAGGTATGAGTTCAACAAGCAAAAGGGCCTGCATACCATTGCGCGCACTTGGCGGCCGACTCCAGCTTTTTCGAACCTGCTCGTAAATTGCAGCTCTGAACGATTGGGCCGCTTCGTCGTCCTCAATCTCGTTGAGATTCTGCACTTCCTCATCAATATCTGTCTCTTATACACATCTCCGAGCCCACGAGACGGACTCCTATCTC
>CAJXUL010000163.1 GCA_913060615.1 uncultured Gammaproteobacteria bacterium
TACGAGATAGGAGTCCGTCTCGTGGGCTCGGAGATGTGTATAAGAGACAGGCCAGATTATGGGCTTTGCCAATACCCGCGCAGACACCAAAAATCCACGCGTTGTCTTTGTCTAAACAGATGTTGTCTAAATGTAACTTTGTTTTCCAACTCACAGTATCGTTCCTTATATTCATTTTTGATCCAAATATCTTCTCTCGCCGCTGGCTCAATCAAAGGGGGTGGGTAACTACTCTAATAGTTTGAGCGCTCGGCTTATGCGCAACCGTCACTAGAAACTGCGAGAGTTGTTCAATTTGCTCTGTAATCTCCTGAGCAAATTTTTCCTCAGCAATCTGCACGCTAGGGTTATCTTCCATCACGATATAACCGTGGACCCACAACCCCAGCGAGCAATAAACGCCGCCGAGCATTAATATGGCTAACAAGGTAGCCCGTGGTCGTCTAACGCGAGATATACGTAGTTGCCCTTTCACTGGTTTAGTCTCCAAATAGTAAAATGATGTAAAAAGTGGTGGTGCGGTAAATGAAATTATTGTGAAACTCATGACCCTGTTGTTACCGGCGCCGCCTATACGAGTAACAATTCAATTCTCGTGCCAGTTTTAAGCTAAGTAAAAACGTGGATCTGATGCGGTTTCCCCCTAAGTTGTGGTGAAAACTGCTAAAAGTTAGCTTAAAGCGTGCCAACCTATAAGCGGCATTAGATAGAAGGGCGTAAAAATGGATGAGTGCGAGGCAATGTCAGAGATCTAAAAAGGTTTAGTGCCTAAGTAGGCTGCAAAGCCAAGACGTGGACCTTTGCTTATAATTCAGCCAGTATTCTTGGTCTTAAGGAAGGTCTTGCCCCGGAAATGGCGTGAGCAAGTTTGCCGTAGAAAATAATTTTCACAGCATTTTTAAAAAATATTTACAGCATCGAGACTGAACAGGAGAGGGTATGGATTTTCATTTTGCATCTGCTTGGGAGGCGCTTAGCGATGCCTACCCTAATCGCACAGCCACTATTGCTGATGGACGCTATACCAGTTGGCGCGAATTCGAGCAGCGTGCTGCGTCTATAGCCAGTCTGCTCAGCGCCCACGGTGTAGGGCCTGGTGCAAAAGCCGCTCTATATATGCACAACCGCAATGAATACCAAGAGGCTCAGTTCGCTATTTTTAAAGTGGGGGGATGCCCCATCAACGTCAATTATCGCTACAAAACCGATGAACTGGTCTATCTTCTGGACAACAGCGACTCCGAGGTGATTTTTTTCCAGTCCTCTTACGCCATGCGCATTTGGGAAATTAAGGACCGCCTGCCAAAGGTAAAGTTGTTCGTACAGATAGATGATGGCACTGAAACTCTCCTTAAAGGCGCCGTAGACTATGAGCGTGCCACCCGGCAAAACAAACCTGCGCCCAGAGTTGCTCAAGATCCAGAAGGTGTATACATGCTCTACACCGGTGGCACTACCGGTATGCCCAAAGGCGTCATGTATCCAGTAGGCGCGTTTGCAGAATTTCTTATTGGCATGGGCGCTGCCGGTCGAGGCCTCACACCGCCAACAAAGATGTCGGAATATCTGGGCTTTCTTGAGCAAATTGAAGTGCCGCCTGTGAGTTTACCAGCGTGCCCTTTAATGCATGGTACTGGCGTATGGCTGGGCAGCTTCTTGCCTATGTTATTGGGCGGCACAGTGGTCACTACGTCTAAGTTGGGCCTAGATCCTGATCTAATGTTGGGCCAAGTAGAAGAGTATCGAGTTTCAGATGTGGTAATTGTGGGGGACGCATTCGCCCGACCAATTCTGTCGGCGTTAGATGCTGCGGAAAAACGCGGTACCCCCTATGACTTGTCCACGTTGAAGCAAATTGCCTCCAGTGGGGTTATGTGGAGCCAAGAGATTAAGGAAGGTTTGCTGCGCCATCACGACATGGTGTTGGCGGACATTATGGGTTCCTCGGAAGGCGGCATGGGCAGCTCGGCAACCACCCGTGAGGACGTAAAAGGCACGGCCAAATTTGAGTTAAATGAAGGCGTTCGAGTGATCACTGACGATGGACGGTTTGTCGAAGCTGGCTCTGGCGAGATGGGTAAAATTGCCACCTCAGCTTTTGTCCCATTGGGCTATTACAAAGACGAAGAAAAATCTGCCGCAACCTTCCGTGAAGTGAACGGCGTGCGTTATAGCTTCCCTGGAGACTACGCAACTGTGGAGGCAGATGGTTCCATTATTCTCTTGGGCCGTGGCAGCGCCTGTATTAATACCGGCGGCGAAAAGGTTTTCCCGGAAGAGGTAGAAGAGGCAGTGAAGCGCCACGCTGAAGTAGTAGATTGCTTAGTGGTTGGTGTGCCTGACGAGCGCTTCGGCGAGCGCATAGTGGCTGTCACCTCTTTGAAAGAGGGCAGTGAACTCACCGCAGAAGAGTTAATAGCCTTCACCACAGAACATTTGTCTGGCTACAAAACACCCAGACAAATATTGCCGGCGCCAGAAGTACGCCGAGGCGCCAACGGCAAAGCCGACTATAAGTGGGCCAAGGCTTTTGCTTCAAAAGCCATCGGGCTTAAGAGGGCTTAAGAGGGCTCAAGAAGGCTCAAAGCCTTTTGCTTCAAAAGCGATAGGGTAAAGAGGGCCAAAGAAGGCTGAAAAGGCTTTTGCCCTCAAAGAGATGAAGGTGCCGCAAGATAAAAGGGCGTTTGGGTAAACAGGCTTTACCCGCAAAGTTAGAGAAGAGCAAAAGACCGGGTGTTCCTTAGTGAACCGCTCAGCTTCAAGCAAATTAGAAGGTAGTAAAAATGACAACAATAGAAAAACCCACTGGGCCGCTTACAGGTGTTCGCATAGTCGATTTAACCTCAATGATTTCGGGTCCTGTAGCCACCATGATGTTGGCGGATCAAGGCGCAGATGTGATAAAGGTCGAGTCACTTTCGGGTGACCTAGTGCGCGGTGCAGGCCCTAACAGAGCGGGAATTACCTCTACATTTATTTCTTCTAACCGCTCCAAGCGTGCGATAGCAGTAGATTTGAAAACCGCAGCGGGCGCCCAAGTATTACGCGACTTAGTCAAAACTGCCGATGTGCTCGTACAGAACTTTCGACCAGGTACCATTGAGCGCATGGGCTTTGGTGAGGACGCTATGCGCAAACTAAAGCCCGACATTATTTATGTGTCTATCAGTGGCTTCGGCGAAAAAGGGCCGTTCTCCCATCAACGAGTATACGACCCAGTGATTCAAGCATTGTCAGGTCTCGCCTCCATTCAAGCAGATGGTGAAACCGGGAGGCCAAAGATGATTCGCACCATTATTCCTGACAAAACCACCGCTCTAACCGCAGCCCAAGCCATTACCGCAGCGTTGTTTTCCAGAGAGCGCTCGGGCGCAGGCCAGCACATAAAACTGGCTATGTTAGACACCATGGTTTCTTACCTATGGCCAGAAGGCATGTCGGGATTCACCTTGGTCGGTAAAGAGGTTAAGTCCGCGCGTGCCCAGCTTTCACCTGACCTAATTTTTGCCACCCAAGATGGCTACATTACCGCCGGCGCCATGAGCAATATTGAATGGAAGGGTATGTGTACCGCGTTAGGGCATTTGGAATGGCTGGAAGATGAGCGCTTTTTAACCACCAATGACCGAGCAGTAAATGTCACGCCTCGCCTGACGATGACCGGTGAGGTGCTAGCCACGAATACATCCGCCTATTGGTTAGAGCGACTGGACGCTGAAGGTGTGCCCTGTGCTCCGGTGCTGAGTCGTGAGGAAGTAATCACTCACCCACAAATTGTGGCTAATGATTTGATCCACGAATCTGATCACCCGATTGCGGGTCGTATTCGCCAGCCACGGCCAGCAGCACTATTTGATAAAACGCCTTCCAATATCCAAAGGCCCGCGCCTGGGTTGGGTGAACACAACGCTGAGCTTTTGACCGAGCTGGGTTACAGCCCAGAGCAGATTCAAGGCCTGAGTGATGATGGCGTAATTGTAGGTATGCCAGATCTCAGCTAATGCCTGCGGGTGGCCTTTAACCCGCAAGCTCTTGCATCCGTTTGTTGCGCCCTCGCCTGCCACCGTCGCTGATAAAGAGGGGACCAATACATGCCACCAGCATTAGCCCAGAGAGAATTAAAAAGGCCATTTTATAACTGCCCGTAGTGTCATAAATAAACCCTGCAATGGGCGAGGCGCTGAGAATAAAAGGCAGTTCTATAAAACGGATAGCGCCGGTTGCCGCACCAAAAGACTTGCTGCCAATTGCTGTGGAAATTGAAAATGTGCGCAGTGGTGACATGCCAGAAAGCCCAAAGCCGTAAAGGCACGCTGCAATGAATGACAACATGGCACCAGAGGCCACGCTAAAAATGAGTAGGGCTGAGCCTTGGCAGATCAGTGCCAACCAAATGCTGATGCGTGCACCCAAGTAGTCACACAACCAGCCCACAACTGGTTTGCCTATTGCTGCGAATAAACCGATACAGGAAAGAATGAGCGCCGCTGTACTTTGCTCCAAACCAATGTCAGTGAGGTGACCAAATAAGTGCAGCATCACTGCGGAGAAGACACAGGTCATAGCACCGAACATAATGCCAATGCTCCAAAAAGCTCGGCTTCGATACATTTCGCCAATGGTCCATTCCCGGCTGTCTTCAACAATCTCGACCATCTCCAAGGGGTTGGCATTCACATAGCTGTGGCCATCTCGCACATCGCCCACCTCACTTGGATGATCTTTCATATACAAAAAAACCACTGGAAATAGGGCGAAAGCTGTAGTGGCTGCAAAAATAATGTAAGTGGTGCGCCAGCCATATTCTGCAACAAGGGTAGTCACTAGCGGGGGCATCATAATGCCCGCTAAAGACGCGCCCAAAACAGAGAACGCAATAGCGCGACCGCGCCAATGGTCAAACCAGCTAATAACTGAGCGGTGCCAAGAAAGGCCGCCCATACACGCCATGCCAAGGCCCATACCAAGGGAAACAACCAGATAGTATTGAAGCAAGCTCGCAACATTAGCCAGAGATAAATAGGCAGCCGCCATAATGCCAATGCCAATAAGCATGACTTTACGTGGAGAACCGCGATCTATAATTTTGCCAATATAAGGTGCAATTAAAGCGCCGGTCACTGCTGCCAGTGAAAAGCCCATAGAAATATTGAAACGTTCACCGTTGTCTAGGGTTTCGGCAAGCGACGGGAGAAAAATGCCTCTGGAGTAGGAATAAAATCCAGTGCCTAAAAAGCTCAACGTACCGGCAACCATCACAATGACCCAGCCGTAGTAAACGCCGAAGGGCCCGGTCTTATGGGGGGCAGGTTGATCTCCTGGGACGGGCGGGTCTAAATTTGTTGGCTTTGCCTGGTGCTGCTCTTTTGAAATATTGCCCCCTCATGCCTTTTTAGCTATTCCCAATCTTTTTGGATAGCCATTTGGCTAAGCTTTTGCGGCGGATTCTGTATTGCCAGTCTTTCCCCGAGTCGTATCCTAGGCCATCTGCCCACTATTCCCAAAGCGGTATCTTATTAACGTGGGGATAATGCCGAACATGCGTGCAATATCTGGCCTGTTCGATCAAAAACATGTGTCTGCATCTTCACCTATAGATGGAGCAGCGCTAAAAATTTACTCAGCCGCTAAAAATGACGTGTGAGTCTATACCGGGCGGTTATATTGGGTGATAGACTCCCAGCAACAGCGAAAAGTACGAGTAAATAAGTACCCGCAAAAACCACCAGCGAAAAAATATACAGTACCTGAGCACCTAGATAGCTTGGACCAAGAGTGAGCAGCAACCTCCTCAATATTGTTCAGACTATTAACGCAGGTGTAGCAGGTACGGACGCTGAATTTATTACCGATTGATCTGATCCTTGGGAGGAGAGTGCCACCATGGCAATGCAACACACACCATTATTAATGTCGAATATCTTAGATCGCGGCGCCACAATTGCGCCGAATGAAGAAATTGTCACCATGACCGAAACTGGCGTGCGCCGTCAGACCTACAAGCAAACTCGAGACCGTGCTCACCAGTTGGCGCATGCGTTGGCAGCAGCCGGTATTAAGGTTGGTGATCGCGTTGGCACATTCATGTGGAATGGCTCGCGCCACCTCGAGGCCTACCATGCCTGTGCGGGCATGGGCGCAGTACTGCATACTTTGAATGTACGTTTGGGCGAAAACGATTTGGACTACATCATTAATCACGCTGAAGATCAGGTGATTATTGTTGATGCAGACATTTTGCCGTTACTGGAAAAGATGAAAGATCGCATGCCTACCGTGCGTCAGGTCATTATTGCAACGGAAGAAGGCTTTGAAGGCTGGACCACCGATCTGCCTAACCCAATCGACTATGAAGACTTTATTGCCGGTAAGCCGACTCATTACGAGTGGCCGCAGATTGATGAAAACTCCCCAATGGGCTTGTGCTACACCAGTGGTACTACCGGTAACCCTAAAGGCGTTGAGTACGAACACCGCTCACAGTACTTGCACACAATGACCCAATGTCTAACCGACTCAATGGGCTTGTCTGGTACCGATACCGTTTGCGGCATTGTGCCTATGTTCCACGCCATGGGTTGGGGTATTCCTTGGTCAGCATTGATGCTGGGCTGTAAGCAAGTCATGCCACACCGGTTTATGGATCCAGCCAGACTGATAGATCTAATGGCCAGCGAAAAAGTCACGTTGTCAGCTGGCGTGCCGACCATTTGGCAGGGCGTAAAAGCATTGTATGAAGCAGATCCTGCAAAATATGATTTGTCCTCACTCTCCAGACTCTGTCTCTTATACACATCTCCGAGCCCACGAGACGGACTCCTATCTCGTA
>CAJXUL010000164.1 GCA_913060615.1 uncultured Gammaproteobacteria bacterium
GCACTGACGCAGACGATGTTTTGCTAATAAGAGATTTAAGTTTTGTAACGCTAGATGGTGGCCTAGGAACAGATACCTTGCGCTTTGATGCAGCTTTGACTGTGGATTTCCGTGATTTAGCGGACGAGGCAATCAGCAGTATAGAAGTGATCGACATAGCCAACGATGGCGGAGACAGTACTCTAGCTTTCGACGTATCGGACGTTTTGAATTTCAGTGAAACGACGGATGAATTAATTATTCAAGGGAAGGTCGGGGACACAGTCGATTTGGCTAATATTGCTGAGGGTTATGCCGGAGCTTGGGTAATAGTGGGTGGCGCTGCAGCAGCAACCATTTATAGTTATGTGGATGCCGGCCAAGGTCTTGCAAGTGTAATTGTTGATGATGCTATTTTGGTAAATGTCCTAGGCTAGCGTTTAGTAATGCGCAGCGAAAACCCAAAATTTGGGTGGGTCGCTGAGGTTTTCCGCTTTTAGCTGGTCTGTAATTTTCAGTTGGACCTTTCTTCATACTGCCTTGCCTGAAGCGATCAGCTAAGCCTGTTGTTGGAATGCGCGTAGTTCTCTCGCTTTTCTTAACCCGCTCAAGTTCTTATTTCACTCTTTGTAAGTCTAGATAGGAATTCTTCACAAGCTCATTTTATTGGTGGGGAGAGTGTGACGATTTCAACTGTGCAGGGGTATTTGTTATGGTGGTCATCCACATAATAAGGATCTAATGATGCCCACGGTTGATTCTTTCGAATTGGGTACCTTTCGCGCGGAAACACGCGCTTGGTTGGAAGCCAACTGCCCATTGTCAATGCGTACGCGAATGCTTGAGGGTGAAGAAATAAACGGCGGTAATAAACGCCGCAGTACTAACCCCGACGCGCACCTATGGCTAACTGCTATGGCTGAGAAAGGTTGGACTGTGCCTACTTGGCCTGTAGAGTTTGGTGGCGCAGGACTCAGTAAAGAAGCCTTCGTGGTGCTGATAGATGAGCTGCAACGCATTAATGCGCGCCCGCCATTAGGAGGTATGGGCGTGTCGATGATCGGTCCAACGTTGCTTGAGTACGGCAGCAATGAACAAAAGGAAGAACATTTACGGCCTATAGCCCGTGGTGACCTGGCGTGGTGCCAAGGTTATAGCGAGCCAGGGGCGGGATCAGATTTAGCGAGTCTGCAAACTTTTGCCGAAGACAAAGGCGACTATTTTTCCGTGAACGGGGCAAAAATTTGGACTTCGGGTGCCCATTATGCGGATTGGATGTTTTGCCTTGTACGCACCAATAAAGAGGTGCCCAAACACCAGGGCATTAGCTTTGTGTTGTTTTCTATGGACAGCCCCGGTGTGACCACCAAGCCCATTGAATTGCTCAACGGTAAATCGCCATTCTGCCAAACCTTTTTTGATGACGTGCGCGTGCCGAAAGACAATTTAGTTGGTCAGCTCAATCAAGGTTGGACCGTAGGCAAAAGGTTGTTACAGCACGAACGCTCTGGGCTGGCCGCGCTGGCCAGTGCCGACAAGATTGGGCCTATGGAGCGTATTAAGCCGAAACTGAAGTTGAGCAACCTTGCGCGTAAATATGCCGCTGATCAGACCACCATTGAACCGGGCTTGCGCAAGGGTTTGATCGAAAATGAGATGCTTAAGCAAGCCTTTTTCCTTACTCAACAAAGAGCCATGGAAGAATCGGCCTCCAGTGTGCCGGGTGCTGCGACCTCTATCTTTAAATATGTGGAAGCCAATTACGTTAAAGAGCAATTGGAACTGCAGTTGCGTATTCGCGGCACTCAAGGCCTTGGCTGGGAGGGCGCTTCCTTTGATGATGAAGAAATTTCAATGTGCCGTCTTTGGTTAGAAGCCAAGTCAATTTCTATCGCCGGAGGGTCGAACGAGATTCAGCTCAATATTATTGCCAAGCGTGTACTGGGGTTACCCGACTGATTTTTGGAGCGCGCTTAGAATCGGGGAGATAAAAGTGACAGAAGTAATTACTGGGCCGCTATGGGCGGCAAGAAACTGGTCGGCAGATGGTGGCGCGGGCAGCATTCATGATGATGAGACCGCAGCTGAACTGGGTTTTCGCGGCGGCACAGTCGCCGGTGATGTGCACATGAACCAATTCCCGCCTGTCTTGCTGAAAATTTTTGGTAATGCATGGTTTGAGCGCGGCAACCTTTCGCTGAGCTTTAAAAATGCCACAATAGATTTGGAGAGGGTGCAGGTTTTTGCTTGGCCACGTAAGCCGGGTGAAGATTCCGTACGCGTATGGATGGAGCGCGAAGACGGCTTGCTGGTGGCGACAGGTACAGCCTCGGTGGGGGATCATTCGGTGTCTGAGTTGCGCAGCAAAGACTATCGTCCTTGCGACCCAAGCGATCTGCGTATCCTGCATCGCCTACAGCCCGGCATGTCTCTAGGGACTTATGAAGTGACAACCGATCCAACTAAGCAGTTTCACCGCTTTGATACCCACGTGATCAGCGATCCGTTAGATTGGTATCGTCATGCTTCGCCATGGGGTGCGCCGGTTTCAGCGCCGTGTACAGTGATTGAGTATTTGTGGGCTTACCCAATGCAAGGCCTAACCCCGTATACAGGCGATTCAGTAGGTTTGTTTGGCGCCATCGAAATTGGTTTTGACCATGGGCCGTTTTTGCTGAATCAAGCGTATCGGCTTGAGAGCAAGGTTTTGTGTGTCGGCCAGAGTCCGCAAACCGAGTATGTTTGGTATGAGACCCAGGCGTTTAACAGGGACAATAAGCGTGTTGTTTCAATGTTGATGCAGTCGCGGGTAATGAAGGCATCTTCAGCTGAGTATACTAATACCCTATAGCAAGGGCGACAGTAATCGGACGAAGGCGCGCAAGGATACTTATTGAGTGTTTTCCGTGTCGGCTTGCCATTAGGAAATATTGGTTATGGTTAATGAAACGAAAGGCATGCTGATTGGTGCTATTGGTGTGCTGATATTTAGCCTAACGCTGCCTTTTACCCGTATCGCGGTATTAGAGCTGAGTCCTCTGTTTGTGGCATTTGGTCGAGCGCTGCTTGCTGGTCTGTGTGCGGTGGGTTGGCTATATTTTTCTAAGGCGCAAAGACCGACAAAAACTCAACTCTACAAACTCTTGGTTATCGCCATTGGCATTGTTTACGGATTCCCCATCTTTACGTCCGTTGCCATGACCACATTGCCGTCTGCCCACGGAGGCATCGTATTGGGCGTGTTGCCTCTAGTTACTGCAATTTTTGGCGCCTTGCGCTTCAAAGAAAGACCCTCCATAAGTTATTGGCTGGCGGCATTGTTTGGCTCGCTGCTGGTCTTGGGCTATGCTTACTTAGACGGAGTAACGGGTTTGATGTTGGGCGACTTGTGGTTGTTAATAGCCATCATCTTTGCCGCAATAGGTTACGCGGAAGGTGGCAAGTTATCTTCGGAGCTGGGCGCGATCAATGTAATCAGTTGGGCCTTGGCGCTGACGCTGCCAATTAATCTTGTTGCCACTTATCTGTTTTTTGACACGCCCTTAGAGGCGGTCTCCAACGAAGCCATAGGTTCATTTTTGTACGTGGCATTATTTTCCATGTATATAGGCTTCTTTTTTTGGTATCGGGGTCTTGCAGTGGGCGGTGTTGCCCGAGTGGGGCAGGTGCAATTGCTGCAACCCTTCGCCACGCTTATAGGCGCTTATTTTTTGTTAGGCGAGCCATTTACTTTACTTAATGCAGTTTTTGCTGGGGTCGTTTTCTTGGTAGTCGTGATAGGACGTAAAATGCCTATACACAATAACTAAATTTATACTGTATTCGTCTATGAGGGCTGCTCTGTCGCGTTAATCGGACAGTTCAAGGGTTGAAGTTTACGTGTAGGGATTTTTTGACTGTACTGTTGGCAAATACGCTAAGTTTCTTTGTCAGAGGTAGAGCCTAGGTGTTTGATCACCCAGGCCCCGGTGGAAAATCACCTGCTTTGTATTGGGATTATCTCAAAATCGTCAACTACTTCGTATGCTGGTTGATAAGACCACTCAGCCCTTGAGTCGAGTACGTCCAATCCAGCCTCTTTCGTAATGCCAGAGGTCTCGCCTTCCGGTACATAGAAACGATGTCGACGCGCACCCCACCGGTTTTCAAAGCTAGCATATCCTTCAGAAGTCTCGTCGACTTTCCAATTTAAGCTCCAGAACCTTACAGGCAAATTACCAAGTTGTAGTTCTCCGTTTGCTCTTTCTATGTTCAATGGTCTATTTGTTTCAGCATTTCTGAAGATTATGAATCGCTGTGGAGCGGCCATACTCTCTATTAACCATTTAGTTCTTGAGGCGGATTCTAATGGAGCAAATTTCGCTACGTTAGCATTCGCTTGGCCTGGGTCATAGAGTATTGATCCTGAGCGGCGATTGATTAGAGTAGCTACATCCCTAGTTCTAACTACTGGTAGTTCTAACTCACTCAAAAACTTCGCAGAGTATTGCCATTTAGACCTGCTGTTAGCGTCGCTTGTAGAAAAAATGTTCGGTGCGTGCTGTGTTCGTACAGTGCCATTTCCGGCATCGTGTAAATAGATATATGCGCCGTGTCGGGCGCCCAATACAAATTCATTTGTTGCGCGCGTAGTGAACTGAAGGTGCCACTGCCCAGCCCAGAACGAGTATGGTACTACGCTGTCTGCATGAACTTTGTTTTCATAGGATTCGTTATTCAGAGTTTTTGCAGTGCTAAGGTTAACGAATCGCAAGAACTGGGTTTGTCCATTGGGATCAATAAGCCACCGATTATTGTGGTTTGCCCCGGTAACAAGCGCGCCACTCCCTGGTTCAACGTTACCAAAGCCTTGCTCAGTGAAACTATTGGAAAACTCAATCACCACAGGTTCGTCTAATTGTTGCACAACAGCGGGAGGGGGGAGGCCTGCTCCTGCAATTTTTAATATTAAACTAAAATACCCTGGATCATTCCTATCGGTTTCAGAAGCCTGAATAATTGGTCCGCTTCCATCTAGTACGTTTGCAATGAACCCTTGTATATTCTGGTCGAGCTCATCAATCTCTGTGTTGTGAAAGGTGACGATTGTTGTGCAATGACTTTCATTAAAATTTCTCTGGCGCGGGATGTAGTAGCCAAAATTTGGGTAATTGTCTAATTCGGCGATAAGATTGTGGGTGTCTCTTTCCCACCGAGTACGTAATATTGGCCATCTGCTATTAGGGGTATTGCCTAATGCCATTTCCGGATGCAAGCGTTCGTATGAATAGCTGGAAAAATTTCTATCCTCCCAAAATTGAGTGTGGGCCATCCGATCATTCGGGAACTGGTTAGCCATAGAACCGTAGATGGATCCCATATTATTTGTATCAAAGCTTGGCAATCGTTCCGACAAATAATTTATTGCGCCATTATCCAGTCCCCACGATTCACGAATTTGCAAGTGTAGGGGAAGAGATGGGTGATCTGCACGATTAGAACTTAGCGGCGCGTTGTATACTGGTCCTGAGTCATCGATCAAGAATCCTTTGATTGGATCTAAGTCTTGGCGCAAGTGAGGATAATTGGTCAGGCTGCCGACGCCTCCAGAGCTGCAGCCGGTTGCTAGCATTTGTGGCGGTTTGGGAAGATTATTTTTTAACCAAGCCAGTACTGCTCTTACGTTTCTCACGCCATTGTGAAGCCACGGTAATTTTTCACTAGGATTGTCCGGGTTTACATAAAGAGCCACTGTGTCACCGCTGAATATGTCCCCTGTACAATACGGCATATAAACTGCAGTCCACTCTACCGGTTCTACATGGTCCTGTGGTGCAAGGAACGACAAACCGCTGGAAATTAGTGGGCTCACCGTGTTTGTTCCTTGGGAGTCCAGGTAGTTATCGGGAATGCCGTTGGGGTTTCTGGCGCCGCGAATACCTGTTTCGCCCGTACAGGACTCGTAGTCCACACACGCGCCTCCTGGCTCAAAGTAAATGATCATATTGGTGGTTTTGGGTTTTCTATTGACAAAGAATTTGTAGGGGCTACCGTTCCCACATACGGCACCGGTCTCGGGGCTTAATTGGACGACTTGCCACTGTGAAAAATCTCCCGGATTGAATTCGTCGTCAAAATCCTCTGGATTCGGTATTAGGGGAAAGTTATCCGCATTCATTTGAAGTGACGTTACTTCATTGTCTGCTGCGTATGGATTTTCTTTGCTTTCGGCGATTTGCTCTGCGTTAAGATAACCAAGCTCTAGCGCCGAATCCTGAACAAAAAAGTTGGGTGGTAAGTCGGTGGTAGAGTCGTTATCGGCCAGCGCCGTAGGGACTCCGCAGAAACTGCTGTAGGTGAGCAATGCGATTGCGATTATAAGGGTCTTATTGCTATATCCAAGTTCTTTCATTTGAAAAACTCCCCCACGACTATTCGTCAGTGGAATTGTGTTTTGCTTTCTCGATTCATACAACGGAGATGGGTATAACATATCGTTATCAAAATTGTTGTGCAAAATTTGGCTTTCTTACAGACGGTATTTTTTTTCGTTCAAGGGTAGGATTTGAGAAAATGTCAAATTTCTCTTTACATAAAAATCTCTAGTTTTTCTCCTAACAGCTTTTTTATTAGACAAATATGCGATGTCAAAGGCTTCGGTAATTCTCTTCTAGCATAGTGCGTTGCGGTTCACTTCAATTCAATTAGGGTAAAGGGGTGTGGCCTATTTGGTTAAGTTCTGGTGGGTGAAGGAAAGCGTGGTATTGTCTTCCTAGGTTGTTTTGCTAGGCATTTTTTTCTTTCTCTATTGCTGTCTCTTATACACATCTCCGAGCCCACGAGACGGACTCCTATCT
>CAJXUL010000165.1 GCA_913060615.1 uncultured Gammaproteobacteria bacterium
TACACCTCTCTATTCGTCGGCAGCGTCAGATGTGTATAAGAGACAGACTTTAGACTACGCCCCAGCGTTTCAATATACCCACCCCGGTGCCACCACATTGGCAAACCGTTTAACCGGTATGGCGCCCGGCAACCTCAACCATGCCATTTTCACCAATTCAGGCTCTGAGTGCGCAGATACGGCGCTGAAGTTAGCCAGAGCTTATTGGCGATTAAAAGGTCAGCCCAGCAAAACGCGCTTCATCGGTAGGATGAAGGGTTACCATGGCGTTAATTTTGCGGGCACAAGTCTCGGCGGCATTGGCGCCAACCGGAAACTTTTCGGTCAACTGGGTGACGCCGATCACCTGCCGCATACCTTGCAGGCGGAATTCGCTTTCACTAAAGGCCAAGCAGAGCACGGTGTAGAATTGGCAGATCACCTACAGCAGTTGATCACGCTGCATGACGCTTCAAATATCGCAGCAGTTATTGTTGAACCTATGTCTGGGTCTGCTGGGGTTATCGTACCGCCAAAAGGCTATCTACAACGATTAAGAAATATTTGCGACGAGCACGACATCTTGCTCATATTCGACGAAGTCATCACCGGTTTTGCGCGCACGGGTGAACGCTTCGGCGCCGATACTTTTGGCGTAACACCAGACATCATGACCGTGGCCAAGGGTTTGACCAACGGAGCCATCCCTATGGGCGCGGTACTGAGTTCTGCGCTCATCTATGAGGCCTTCATGGCTATAGAAACACCCGAGCATATGGTGGAGTTACCCCACGGCTACACCTACTCCGCTCACCCGGTTGCCTGCGCCGCAGCCAATGCTGCACTAAACGTATTTGAAAACGACAATATGGTCCAGCGCGCAAAAACCCTGTCCCCGGTATTGGAAGAAACACTGCATAGCCTGCGAGGCACTCGCCATATTACAGACATCCGCAATTTCGGCATGGCAGGCGCAATTCAACTTACCCCTAGAGACAACGACCCAACCATTCGACCTTTTGAAGTAGGCGTGCGCTGCTGGGAAATGGGCATATATGTTAGATGGGGCGGCGACACATTACAATTTGGACCGCCGTTTACTGCCACGACAGATGACATAAAATCTATCGCTGAAGTTGTCGGCGAAGCCTTAGAACAAACTGCTTAACTAGATACTGCGAGACCCTCCCGCAGATCAGTCATCAGCAGATATTAGCTTTTGCTTTAACACTCTCGAGTCGTTGCAGTAACCGATGCGCAAACAGCCCGCCCAGGCGCTGCAGACGGGATATGGATGGCCCCAGTCGATTGTGCAAAAGGGAAAGAAATTAACTCTGTTCAAGCTTAGCCAGAGAAGCGTACCATCGGACTTTGTGCATGGACAAAATCAAACTGATTAACCCTAGCCGCAGCCCAGCAACCCCTTACCACCAGGCACGCGGCAATTACTTAGGAACTTACTGATATGCGTTTTTCAATTATCCTGGCGGCTACACTAGTCTTTAGTGCTTGCAGCCAACCCGAAGCGACCCAATCACCGACCGTTGCGCCCGCAACTGCAACCAGCCCGATGGTTGAATCTACTGCAACAGCAACAAATGAACTGTCGGCAATCTTGGCTGCTCAACCGGATGCTGTAGTTGCGCGATATGCCTATCGGCACCCTGAGGAAACTCTCAACTTCTTTGGTATACGGCAAGGTATGACCGTTGTGGAAGCCCTACCCGGCGGCGGATGGTACAGCAAACTGTTGCTGCCTCACCTTGGCGCAGAAGGCCAATTAGTTGGCGCAAATTACCCTTACGACATGTGGCCCTTATTTGGCTTCTTCAGTGAAGAACGTATTGCTCAACTCGCTACATGGACAACCGACTGGCCGGTAGGCGCTGAAGAATGGCGCGGCGAAAACGCGGCATCTGTCTCAGCATTTGAATTCGGCAAAGCACCCGCAGAGTTAAGCGGTACTGCGGACGCAGTGTTATTCATCCGTGCGCTGCACAACTTAGCTAGGTTCGAAGACCAAGGTGGATTTTTAACTACAGCAATTGCTGACAGCTATAACGCGTTAAAACCAGGCGGCATCGCTGGCGTCGTCCAACATCACGCACCAGACAGTGCTAGTGATGAATGGGCAAGCGGTTCTAGGGGATATCTAAAGAAGTCTTTTGTTATTGCGCAAATGCAAGCGGCTGGCTTTGAATTTGTCGCAAGCTCTGACGTAAATTCAAACAGCAAAGATCAACCAGGGGCTGAGGACATTGTTTGGCGTCTACCGCCATCTTTGCGTGGCGCCAAGGATGACGCAGAGCTGACTGCAAAAATGCTGGCTATCGGTGAATCCAATCGCATGACGCTGAAGTTTAGAAAGCCACTTTAGCGCGTTAACCCAGTACTGGGCTTAAACGGAGTACTGCGCTAGCGCGGAGTACTGGGCTAACGCTGAGTATTCCGCTAACGCGGAGTATTCCGCTAACGCGGAATTGAAAAACGGGTATTGGTGCCAAAATAACAACCAATGCCTTTTTCAACTGCAAGCCTCCAAACCGCCTTAACCAGACCTATCGGACATACTCTGTGGAACTCACAGCCATCTGGCTAACACTTAAACTGGCATCTATCACCACCCTAATTCTGCTGATTTTAGGTACGCCACTCGCTTGGTGGTTGGCTCACAGCACCAGCAAGCTCAGACCGGCTATAGAGGCCATAACAGCGATGCCATTAGTCATGCCGCCGACAGTCATCGGCTTCTATCTTTTGCTGCTTTTCAGTCCAGAAAACCCAATTGGACAATTTTGGTTACAAGCTACCGGCGACACCCTAACCTTTTCCTTTTCTGGGTTAGTCGTCGCATCTCTTATTTATTCACTGCCCTTCATGGTGCAGCCGTTGATGAATACTTTTGCTCAGGTCGGCAAAGAACCTATTGAAGTTGCCTACACTTTGGGTGCAAGACCTTGGGATGCATTTCTTAACGTGATTTTACCCCTCTCATTAAGAGGCTATATAACTGCATCCGTGCTGACTTTCGCCCATACCATTGGCGAGTTCGGCGTGGTGTTAATGGTTGGCGGCAACATTCCCGGCGAAACCCGACTGGTCTCCATCGCTATTTATGAAGAAGTAGAAACCCTTAATTACGCCCAAGCACATTTACTTTCAGGCATTCTTGTAGCCTTCTCGTTTATCGTCTTATTACTGGTCTACAGCACAAATCGACGCGCAGCTATGCGAGTGCTATGACATGTTAGAACTAGATATAAATTTAGCCCGTGACGACTTTGAACTCAACATTGCCACTGTCATCGGCGCAGGTGTAACCGCAGTTTATGGCCCTAGTGGCAGTGGTAAAACCAGTTTACTCAAAGCAATAGCCGGCCTAGTGCCCACCCAGGGTCATATCTCCTTCATGGGCGAAACTTGGCTTAGCGCGACACAGCAAACGCGACCTTATCAAAGCCCCCCCTATCAAAGACCAGTAGGCTTGTTGTTTCAAGAGGACCGACTATTCGCTCATCTTAATGTACTGGGTAATCTTAACTTTGCGCGAACCCGCGCATTGAGTAGAAAATCAGCGGGGGGCGTGCCGCAGATAAAGACAATTTCGCTAGAAGCGGTCGTAGACATATTTGATTTACCAATGTTGTTGGAGCGCAGTGTCGCCAACTTATCTGGCGGCGAGCGGCGTAGAGTGGCGATGGCGCGCACACTACTGACCCAACCACAACTTCTGCTTTTAGACGAACCATTAAGTGGTTTGGACGAGGCTCGAAAAAGAGAAATATTGCCCTACTTGTACGCACTATCTAACGAATTCGAAATACCCACCCTTTACGTTAGTCATCAGCTAGAAGAAGTCACGCAGCTTTGCCAGAACATGCTGGTGATTGCCGACGGAGACCTGCGCTTTCACGGCTCAACCCACGAAGGCGTAAATTATGTGGAAGCGCAGCTCAACGATTTAATGACCACTGACCTGTCATTTTTGACTGGCAGCGTCATTGGACAAGATGAGACCTACCACCTGACACTGCTAGATGTTGCAGGCCAAAAAGTGCAAATTCCCCAGTCCCAATACAGAAATTTACAATCCGGGGAGCAGGTCACACTTAATCTAAGACCCAGTGATGTTGCGTTAGCATTAGCGCAACCCAAGGGTGTCAGTATTCGCAATGTCTTACAGGGCGCTATTGAAAACATCTCAACTACAGAGAGATTTGCCGATATCACCCTGGCAATTGGCGAGCAAACCCTGCGTTCAAGAATAACCCTAGCGGCCGCCAATGAGCTCAAACTCGTACCAGGCTTGACCGTTTACGCGCTGCTCAAGAGCAGTAGCTTAGGCTAGTAAACTAACGCCTTGGCTTGTTGCAGCATTAGTCGCAACAAAAAGACACAAAAAAGCGAGCTTGAAAGCTCGCCTAAACGTGGATTTGAACTACAGCCAAATATTAGTCTGCGTTACGCCAATTGCCATGAAACCCATAGGGAATACGGTGATCTAAATAGGCTTTAGCCAACGGGCCAGCAGCAATATTTTGTGCATCCATAATTGCTAAGTGACTGGCGCCTCTATTTGCGTCATAAACATGCGCCAACAAAAAACCTTCGCCTTCTCTAGCACTACTGGACGCAGGCACAAAAATCGGTTCTCCCGTTGCACACCCTTCGCCCACGTCATATAAATCCAATGTGTTAGTTTTGTGGTCCACCGCGCCAATGACGTTAAAGCCGCCAACTTTTTCAGGCGGCTGAGTATCTCCAGCAAAATAACCGTAACGATAATTCATGCCTGTAAGACGCTCGTCAAAGCGCGGGAATTCACAAACAATGTCATGCAATTGCTCTGACTTGAAAACATCGGTTTCACTGTCTAAATCAAAAGTCCAACGTACCATTTTTGCCAAAGCTTTCTTGGGATCACCGCGACTGCCGTCTACTAGCGGAAAAAGTGGCGCTTCTGGATATTCACAGACGTCGCTGATGATCTTGTTACCCTGAGTATAGGTATTCATCGGATGGAACACGTAACTTGGCGCACCACGAAACCAACGCAAATCTTTAACAGAGCCAGTTCTTGGCATAACACCAATATGCACACCCTTCTCAGGCTCCCAAGCATAAACTGGACCACCAGCAAATGCGCGCTCCAATGACCCGGTAAGCGGCATGATCGGAAACAAAACATGCTCTTTTGTCACCATAAAATCGTGCACCATAGATGCATAAGGTGCGACAAAAGACTCTGAACGAGTCACTAAACCATTTGCATCTACGACACTGAAAGTCATGTGCTCAGAGATGTTGCCGTCAGCATTATAGCCAAAGAAAAACATTTCCCCAGTTTCTTCATCTATTTTAGGGTGGGCTGTCATCGGTCCGAGCAACTTACCAGCAAAGGTATGAACGCCTTTAGTTCGCAGCGTAATAGGATCTAACTCTATTGGCGCATGAGCCTCCTCCAGCACCAACAACTTACCTCCATGCCAAATAATATTTGTATTTGCAACGCCATCGGTTTGCATGCCTTGGACGCTTTCATCCACGTCCATAGGGTTAAAACTATTAAACAACGCTCGCCCGGCCTCACGCTCTTTGTCAAAACGTTGAGTTCGCACCCACCGGTTGCGATAGCTTACACGGCCGTCTTCGACATTTAAGGCGTGGACCATGCCATCCCCGCCAAACATATGGTAGGTGCCTCTGGGCGCATACTGAGCATTAGGACCGTTTCGGTAAAAAGTACCATTGAGCTGCCTGGGGACTTCGCCTTCAATGACTAGGTCGTGAACATCACATTCCATTTGAAGCGGTGCAAAACCGCCACGCAGGTTGGGGTGGTTGGGAAATAATTGAGCCATTAGTCGATCCTTGCCAATTTTGCCGCTTTAAATGACGACCTAATCAGACTAAGTCTACACCCACTGGACAGTGATCGGAGCCTAAAACATGAGTCCAAATAAAAGCTTCTTTGACCCTACGCATACCCGATCGTGAGGCAAATACGTAATCTATGCGCCATCCCACATTATCGTCTCGAGCACCACCAAATTGACGCCACCAGGAATAATGATCCGGCTCGTCTAAATGCGTTGCTCTAAAGGTGTCCACCCAGCCATGATCCATCCATCGAGTTAACTCATCACGTTCAACGGGTAAAAACCCACTGGCTTTCTTATTAGTCTTTGGTCGCGCCAAATCAATTTCTTCGTGAGCGGTGTTGTAGTCTCCCACTACATACACAGGGCCCCGCTTGCGCAGCACCTCAATCCGTTTAAACACAGCTTTATAAAAATCCATTTTGTAGGGCACTCGAGAATTATCTCGGTCCTTACCGCTGCCTTTTGGAAAGTACACGCAAACCACAGCTAGCCGGCCATAGTGAGCGATTAAAAATCGTCCTTCATCATCGAAGCGATCTTCACCTAGACTAGTTTCAATGCGGCTTGGATTAGTTTTGCTGTAAATGGCTACGCCGCTGTAACCGGGTCGCTTGGCCGGAGCAAAGCACACATGCCAATTTCCCGGCGCCAAAACGTTAGGCGGCAATTGCTCCGGAAAGGCACGAACCTCCTGCAATGCCACAACATCGGCGTTCGAGGATTCTAAAAAATCCAGGAAACCACGTTTTGCGCAAGCACGAAGTCCATTTACGTTCCAACTAACGATCCGCATCTTTTCAACCATTTGAATAAGCAAATTTCTCAGTAGTGAATAAAAACCATTTTACGATTGACGCGCAATAAAAATGCAGACCAGCGGTAGCCTCTAGGCAGACCTGTCTCTTATACACATCTCCGAGCCCACGAGACGGACTCCTATCTCGT
>CAJXUL010000166.1 GCA_913060615.1 uncultured Gammaproteobacteria bacterium
GAGATAGGAGTCCGTCTCGTGGGCTCGGAGATGTGTATAAGAGACAGGTAGTGGATGCTTTAGTGACTAACTTTCACTTGCCCAAGTCCACATTGTTAATGTTGGTATGCGCGTTTGCCGGTTTTGAACCCATGATTGCGGCATATAAAATAGCGGTAGATGAGGGGTACCGTTTTTTTAGTTACGGCGACGCGATGTTTATTGAGCGTTAAATATTGTTTTATTTTTTGGCTTTGCGGTGCTGAGAAACACCGAAAGCTTTGACGGTTAAGAATAACCACGAACTAGAAGGGACTATTTTGTTTGACTTGCTTACAACGGATGGGGATGCGCGCAGGGGACAGCTGACACTGCCTCATGGCACCGTACAGACCCCTGTTTTCCAGCCCTGTGGTACTTACGGTACTGTGAAGGCGATGACACCTAAAGACCTGCAACAGACAGGTACGCAAATGCTCTTGGGCAACACCTTTCACTTAATGTTGCGTCCGGGGGACCAGCAGATTCGTGAGTTGGGTGGCTTGCATGAGTTCATGCAGTGGAAGGGTCCCATTTTGACCGATAGTGGTGGCTTTCAAGTCTTTAGTTTGGGTGACATGCGCAAGCTTAATGAAGAGGGAGTGGTCTTTAAGTCACCGATTAATGGCGACAAAGTTAAATTGACCCCCGAATCTTCTATTCAGGTGCAAGGAAGCTTGGGCTCTGATGTTGTCATGGTGTTAGATGAGTGTACTGCTCATCCAGCAACGCCCAAGCAAGCGAAAGAATCTATGGAGTTGTCTTTGCGCTGGGCTCAGCGCTGCCGCGAGGCTTTTGACAAGGGGCGCTCGACAAGTATGAATCCTGGGGCCAAGCTTTTTGGCATCGTACAGGGCGGCATGTATGAAGACCTGCGCCAGGTGAGTTTGGCTGGGTTACAAGATATCGGTTTTGATGGCTATGCCATTGGTGGTCTCTCCGTGGGCGAGAGCAAAGAGGACATGGATCGTATTTTAGTGGATCTTTTGCCCAGCATGCCCGCCGAAAAACCGCGCTATTTGATGGGCGTAGGTACGCCTCAAGATTTGGTCCGTGGCGTCAGCCTAGGGGTAGATATGTTTGACTGCGTAATGCCCACCCGTAATGGACGTAACGGGCACCTTTTTACTTCCACGGGCATTGTCAGAATTCGCAATGCGCAGCACAAAACGGCGGATATCCCTTTAGACGACAAGTGTAGTTGCTATACTTGCGAAAATTTTTCGCGCGCCTATATCCATCATTTGGATCGTTGTGGAGAGATGTTGGGTGCTATGTTGATGACCACTCATAACATTCACTACTATCACAATTTGATGGCTCAATTGCGCACGTCTATTGAAACGGGTACATTTCGCACCCTCGTCAATACCCTTCACAATGAATGGAACGTCAACTCATGAATCTGTTTGAAACTACAGCACACGCCGCCTCTGCAACTGGTCCTGCTGGGGACGCCGGTTGGATAAATTTAGTCATGCTTGGGGGCTTCGTCCTCATCTTCTATTTTTTGTTAATTCGCCCGCAAAACAAGCGTCGTAAAGAACATGAACAACTTGTCACAGCACTGTCTAAAGGTGATGAAGTGGTAACAGCCGGTGGTATTGTTGGCCAAATCACTAAGGTTGAGGACGATTTCGTCAAAGTTCAAATTAATGATCAAGTCGAAATGCGCATTCAAAAATCTGCAGTCGGTGCCACATTGCCTAAAGGGACGATTAAGTCTTTAGGCTAAACGCTTTGCAGAACCGAAATTGATCCGCTGTAGCCTTGCAGGCGCTGTCATTGGCGCCACATAGGCTAAAGCTGACGTTTGTGAGCGCTGTATAGCGCGCTGCATATATTCGGTTCGTAACCAACAATTATTGGAGCAGGATTCGTGTCAGAAGGACCCATAGACCCGTCTGAGCAAACTACTTTGCTTGGAGTGGCGCCGCGACGTGGCGCGTTAAATAAGTTTCCACTTTGGCAATACCTGCTCATTGCAATGGTCGTTGGTATTGGCGCAATTTATGCGGCGCCAAATCTGTTTCAGCCAGACCCGGCAGTTCAAGTCAGGGCATTAGACAGCGACCAGCGCATAAGCCCGCGGACTTTATCTCGAGTCGAGGCTGCTTTAAAGAAAGATAATATTCAAATCATTGATAGCGCGTTGAGCGAAGATTCTTTGCTTGTCCGGGTGGCAAGTGACGAGGCACAACTGCGTGCACAAGCAACCATAGCCGCTACATTGAATGCCCGTGATGTAAACTATGTGGTGGCGTTGTCGCAAGCCAGTAATACGCCCCAGTGGTTGCAGGATATTGGCGGCACGCCAATGTCTTTAGGGTTAGATTTATTCGGTGGCGCGCACTTCTTGCTGCAAGTAAATATGCAGGAATATCTCAAGGGCGTAATGGCAAATTCTGCTGAGGGTATGCGCGACAAACTTATCGAGGAGCGAATTCGCTTCTTGCCCGGTAAAGATTGGGTCAAAGGCCAGGTCATTCGAATTCCTTTTCGTGACGAAGACAGTCGCTCAGCCGCCCAAGATGCACTTGTGGATTATCAGGACTTTTTAGTTCAAGACCGCGAAGTGGCAGGCAATCTGGTACTGCAATTTACGCTCACTGAAGACAAAATTCGTGATCTAGAGGATCGCGCTATTAGCCAGAACTTAACCAGCTTGCGTAAGCGGGTGGACGAGTTGGGTGTTTCAGAGCCCCAGGTACAAAGGTTAGGTCGATCTAGAATTGTCGTAGATTTGCCTGGCATACAAGACAGCGCCAGAGCGAAAGAGATTCTTAATAAGTTTGCTAATCTAGAATTTCGTTTGGAAGCACTGCCCAATGCGCGTAAGTCGCAAATTGAGTCCTATCCTTATCAGGGACGAAATCAAGAAATTATGCGTCGCAATATTGTTACCGGTAACAATGTGCAAGATGCCCAGCAGTCTTTCGACCCAGACACCAGTCAGCCCCAGGTCAGCATTGAACTAGACAATGAAGGTGGCCGCAAAATGAATGCTGTGACCAAGGACAATGTCGGCAGGGCTATGGCTATTCTCTTTATCGAACAAAAGCCTCGGGTCAGAAAGGTTATGGTTGATGGAGAAGAAGTTGAAGAATTCTACTCCGTTGAAGACAAGCGGCTCATTAGTGTTGCCAATATACAAAGCGCTTTGGGCTTTAACTTTCGTATAACTGGATTAGACCTTCGAGAAGCACAGGACTTGGCCTTATTGCTGCGCGCCGGTGCGTTAGCTGCGCCAATGTATATTGTTGAAGAGCGCACAGTAGGTGCACAGTTGGGAGACGAAAATATTCGTCGCGGTTGGCAGTCAGTGGCCATTGGTTTTGCCTTAGTGTTGGCCTTTATGCTCTTTTATTATCGTGGTTTTGGTATCGCTGCAAATATTGCCTTGACCGCTAACTTAACTTTGTTGGTGGCCATAATGTCCGTACTTGGTGCAACACTAACGCTGCCCGGTATTGCTGGCATTGTACTTACCGTCGGCATGGCTGTTGATGCGAACGTTCTTATCTTCTCCAGAATTAAAGAAGAGTTAGTCAATAATGCGCCCCAGCAAGCTATTCAAGCCGGGTTCGATAGGGCACTGCTGACTATTACTGACGCTAACGTAACTACATTCTTCGTGGCTGTTATTTTGCTGTCTATTGGTAGTGGCCCAGTTAGAGGTTTCGCGGTGACACTAGCTGTGGGTATTGTCACTTCTATGTTTACGGCAATTTTAGTCACTCGAGCTTTGGTTAATCTTATGTACGGTGGGCGCAAGTTAGAGAGTCTGAAAATATGATTGGTTCAAAATTTGACTTCATGGGGCGGCGTAAAGTCGCCACGATAATATCTGGTCTTTTGCTTCTGGCCTCGGTTGTGTCGCTGTCTTTTTCTGGGCTGAATTTAGGCCTAGATTTCACCGGCGGTTCTCTTGTGGAAGTTGGCTCAAGTAAAGAGATTGCGCCGGAAGAAGTGCGTAGATATTTAACTGGCGCAGGTTTTAGTAACGGCACGGTGCAAACCTTCGGTTCTAATACAGAGCTGTTGATTCGTATGCCGCCCCAGCCTTCCAGTGCGGTAGACGAGGCTGTGATTGCGCAAAGCCAAGCGCAACTTGGGGATGATATTTTTCAGGCATTGTTGGCGCAGTATCCAGATATGGTTTTGCGGCAGTCGAACTATGTCGGTCCTGCGGTGGGTGATGAGCTTGCTAACGATGGTGGGTTAGCGCTGCTTACCGCGTTAATCGTTGTGATGTTCTACATTTTGCTGCGCTTCACCAAACAGTTTTCTGTCGGTGCTGTAGTGGCTTTAGCCCACGATGTGATCATAGTTTTAGGTTGTTTCTCATTGTTTCAGTGGACTTTTGACCTAACTGTATTAGCAGCATTGCTTGCGGTGATCGGTTATTCGCTTAACGACACTATTGTTGTGAGTGACCGGATTAGAGAGAACTTTCGTAAGCTGCGTAGGGGATCTCCGGTAGATATTATTAATACGTCGCTGAATCAAACTCTTGGTCGTACGTTGGTCACTTCGATGACAACCTTGTTCGTATTGTTGGCGCTGCTGTTTGCTGGTGGCGAAGTGATTCGAGGTTTTGCTTCAGCGCTCTCAATTGGTGTGGTTATTGGTACTTACTCATCAATTTATGTGGCAGCTAACGTGCTCTTGGTGATGAATATAAGCAGAGAAGATTTGCTGGTACCCGAACCCGAGCAGGATGGTAATGAAGATGGCAGCTATCCATAGGGATTAGACTGCTGTCTTTGTCCGGCTGGTTGCTTGCCCAGCCGCTCCTTCGTAGGTTTTGTGGGAGGCTCCCGGTGTCTCTTTCGGCTTGCCTCTAGCTAGAGTCTTTCTAGCTACGTTACTTGAAAGCCTGAATCAAATTGCGGAAGCACTTTGGGTTTGCCGCGGCAATGTCGCCGGTTTCCCAGAAGCCCTCGCCGCCTTTCAGGTCGCCAATAAAGCCACCAGCTTCGCGAACAAGAACAATGCCCGCTGCAATATCCCACTTGTTTAGATCCATTTGCCAAAAGCCATCCAAACGTCCAGCTGCAACATAAGCAAGATCCAACGCGGCGCTGCCGCCTTGGCGAACGGCTCGGCAGGTGCCTGTGATACGCTTTAGTGAATCCATATGTGTTTCAAGTCTATTTTCTATGCTGCCGGGAGGTATAGAAGTTGCGAGGACGCAATCTTCTATTTTTGCGCGTGCACTTACCCGAATGCGCTTGCCATTAAGTTGCGCACCTGAGCCTCGGCTACCAACAAATTCTTCACCGCGCACTGGATCTACAATGACGCCGTGTTCGTGGTGCAGACCTCGCATAATTCCAATAGACACGCAGAAGTGGGGTATTCCTTGAAGAAAGTTCAGGGTGCCGTCTAATGGATCAATTATCCAAGTAAATTCGCTATTGCCCTGTATAGATCCGCTTTCTTCGGCCAAAATGTTGTGATCAGGGTAAGTTTCTCGTATCTGTTCTATGATTATAGATTCAGCCATACGATCAATATTAGAGACAAAATCGTTGCGTCCTTTAGACTCCACCTCAAATTCATCGGGTCTATCCATTGAGCGGGAAATGTAGTCGGCGGCTTTGCGAGCGGCGCGAAGGGCGATATTGGCCATCGGTTGCATATTTGGATCCAGAATGAGGGTGAGTAAGCGGGCGCTATGCTAATACCTGAAGGCCAACATGCCAAACTAAACTATGAGGACATTGTGTTAGATAGAATAAAAATTGTATTAGTTGAACCCAGTCACCCCGGAAATATTGGTGGTGCGGCGCGGGCGATGAAAACTATGGGTATGAATCGACTGGTCTTGGTTAACCCTGGCCGTTACCCAGATCCTCAGGCAGATTGGCGCGCAGCAGGGGCGACGGACGTCTTAGATTCTGCACTAATTGTGGATGATTTGGCCTCTGCCTTAAAGGGTAGTCACTTTGTTGTGGGTACAAGCACGCGCATGCGGTCTATTCCTTGGCCAGTAATCAGCGCAAAAGAAATTGGTGGTGTGCTTGCCGAGCAACCACAAGATACCGAGATAGCGATTCTTTTTGGACGCGAAGACAGTGGTCTGAGCAATGAAGAGTTGCAAAGCTGCCACGTACATATGCAAATTCCTTCGTCGGAAATTTATGGATCGCTAAATTTGGCGATGGCGGTTCAGGTGGTGTGTTACGAAATTTTCCAGCATCAACTGCAGACAGGGGAGAGTATCGCCAGCAATTCGGTAAAAGATTTGGCGAAAGATGGAGAACGCGCGGAAGTGTCGGCGCTTGGCACGCGAATTTGGGATAAGGATCCGGCAACGGCGGAACAGTTTGACGCGCTAATGGTGCACTGGGAGGAGGCGCTGGTGGGCAGTGGTTTTATCAAGGCGGAAAACCCAGGCCATACTCTAACTCGGTTGCGACGCATGTTTATGCGACACCAGTTGGATGAAACTGAAGTGCAAATTATGCGTGGTGTGCTAAGTCAATTTGCCAAGGGCGGAGTTCAGCAGTCGGATGATCGGTCTAGATGATCGGTCTAGATGATCGGTTTGATAGCTAGATTAAAAGCCCTTGCGCAACGCTAAATCGAAAAAATGTAAAATTGGCTTTTACTTCAGGGTTGCAAATTGTTGCTGTACAGGGTGAACTATAGATTATGAAAACTGTAGTAATCATTAATTCTAAAGGCGGCTCTGGTAAATCCACTTTGGCGGTGAATTTGGCAGCAAAATTCGCGTTAAAGGCTGTCTCTTATACACATCTGACGCTGCCGACGAATAGAG
>CAJXUL010000167.1 GCA_913060615.1 uncultured Gammaproteobacteria bacterium
ATCAAGTTGTCGAAGTCGGTATAACGGAAACGACAGAACAAGCTGTTGTCTACGCCGCCTAAAGCCTCACAGTTTGGATCTTTTGTACCGCCTAAAGCACCGGCTAAGGACGAGAACAAGCTACCGCCTGATGCTGCCTGATCAAGCGCAGCCTGAGGGCGGAAAAACACCCCTGGGTTACCAATGCTTGAAAATCCACCACGAGGGTTGGTTGCATAAGGAACGGTAGAGAATGGACGATCGCGCATGCTTAACTCGCTGCGTGTCTCGTAACCAAAGGAGGTTACCCAGTCGAAGTCACCCACTTGGGTGCCCCAGATTGCGCCAAATTCGCTGTTACCGTCACTGGCATCGATATCTTGGAAACCAGCTGAGAGCTGAACACCTTGAAAGTCTTTGCGCGTCTTAAAGTTAGCTACGCCAGCAATTGCATCAGAACCATAGGTTGCTGCTGCACCTTCTTTGAGTACTTCTACTGAAGCAATAGCCATTCTTGGGAATGAGTTAACGTCAACAAAACGACCACCTGGTAAGCGCTGAGGTACAGGCACTTGGCGTCGACCGTTGATGAGTACTAATGTTCTTTGAGGACCTAAGCCACGAATATTTACGTTGGCTACGCCTTCAGAGGCATTAGATTGGAATTGATTAGATTCGCCGTCAACACCAGAGCTTGCGCTTAGGCGACGAACGATTTCTACAATGCTGGGTGATCCCTGACGAACTAACTCATCACGTTCCAGTACTGTTACTGGTGATTCTGAGTCAATAGGGGTTCCCTTAATAAATGATCCGGTCACTACCACTTCTTCGATTCTTTCATCTTCTGCAAAAGCAGTCGCTGAAAAACCTAAAAGCGCGATACATGACATAGCACCGGTCCGCTTGGCGGTCTGATACAACTTCATAGTCTCTCCACTAAATATATTTTCCTTCCGCGCCCTCAAAAAGAGGACACCTCTATACAGGATGTATAGACGGGCGCTAGAATAACACGCTTAAGTGGTACCAAACTACTCAATTGATACATTTTAGAAACATTTTTGATACCGACTGACACACTAATTCGCAGGGAAATATTTTAACTGCGCGTTATCAAAGACTTAGCCCCGAGAGCTAAAATAGATTTTTAGCAATCAAATGGAACAAAGTCGCTCTCTTTCACTTTAAACCGGAACAAACAAACGGAAGATATTGCGCGATCTAAAAAAGCGCCAAGAATGCCCTGCCCGCAGTTGTTTAATCTCAGCTATTCGCTTTGAGTTAAAGCGTTTGCTTCGCGCCTGAACATGAATTCGATCCAAGTAGGCATTAGATCTAAACAGGATCGACGCCACCCCAACCCGCGCCCAAAGAAGCAGGTTTGAATGGACTCTTAAGCCATTGATTACTCATTCTTTAGGTGTCAAAAAGCATTCGCTAAGTACGACCGAAGGCGGTTTTACAAGACCACCAACAATAAGCGGTACTAGATGGAAGCCCCTACCAAAGCGGCTCTGGTGGGGTGATCAATAGCGACTTTATGCCGGTCCCTAGAGCGATTGGGATGGTTGGGATGGTTGGGATGGTTGGGATGGTTGGGATGGTTGGGATGGTTGGGATGAAGTTTGCGCCAAAATACTCCAAAATATATAATTTACATTACATAAATATAGTAAATGCTTGATAATTATAGATTTTATTATTTTTATACAAGCGCAATACTGATCGCTGCACCTTAACCAACCGAGTATCCCGCCCCTGCCCGCCAGAAGCCCCCCCATGACAACGTCGTTCGTTTCATGTCATTAGACATCGTTAGACAAAGAAGGCGGGGGTCCAGAGAAACTCGCTAAGCCAATAGGGGTACGCGCTAACGCGCATCCAGTTTGGTCGCAATCTCTTGGAACAATCCAATAACTTCAGCTTCATAGGCATCGTCCCATGCAGTGGGCCAAGCACTTTGCATAGCAATGACTACATTACGACTAGGGTCTATCCATATGAATTGCCCGAACACGCCCTCAGCGGCGTAGGCACCCTCTTCTTGCAGCCACCAGTAATAGCCATAGCCCTTGGAACCCTTTGACGCGGCCGTTGACTGACTGATCCAACCATCCGGCAGAACGGAAGTGCCATCGGCTAAGCGACCATTACCCAACGCAAACAGACCTAAGCGACCATAATCGCGCAAGGTCGCGCTAATACAGCACCCGCCAATTTCTTCGCCGTCCGCCGCACTCAACAACCAATTACCATCAGACTCCATACCGAAAGGCTGCCAAATTTTGCGTTGTAAATAGACCGACAAATTATTACCCACTGCCGCACGCAACAACGCTCCGGCCACACTGGTTTCCCCAGTGTTGTAGTTAAACACATCGCCTGCTGGCGATTTCTTCTCTAACTTGTTCATGTAAGTAAACAAAGCTGGCGGCCCGTAAGGTGCATTAGCAACATCTGAATTTGGGTCAGCATAGTCTTCGTTCCAGGCCGCACCCGAAGCCATTTGCAATAGGTCCTTAATACGCACATCTGTGTAAGCGCCACCCTTTAAATGCGGCAAATAGTCTGTGACTCGCTCATTTACATCTTTAATCAGCCCATCTTTGATTGCCGCGCCAAAAAGCAGACTGACCACGGATTTTGCAACAGAAAATGATATCCATGGCTTGTCTTCTGTGTGCCCCAAAGCGTACTTTTCTAGCGCTATCTGCTGGTCATGTATGACCAATAAGCCTGCCGCCCGAGTGCGCTGCATAAAGTCATCTATGCTGCTGACTTTACCTTTATAGGAATGCTGGAAGCCAGCCAAACTGCCATCGCTTGTGGGCAAATTCAGGCTATTTTCGGAGGCTTTGATCAGCCGTGTATTGCCTAGATCCGCGATACTTGAATAACCTGACTCTTGTTGCTCTGGGGTCCAGAATAAAATGTGCTCGGAGCCCAAAAGATCCGCATTATTCTGCCCATGCGCGAATAACGGTGTTAGCAAAATCGCCGCAGAAAATATTAACTGTTGCATCTCTGTCTTTATCTTTATCTTTATCTTTATCTCTATCTCCACCTCTATCTATCTGTCTATTTGTCTATCTGTCTATCTGTCTATCTGTCTGTCTGTCTCTATATTCATCTGTAGCTGATACGTTGCCATTACTGACTGCGCCAATGAAATAGGTCACTGCGCATAAATTCTTTTCATCCAATGCGCTATAACACGCTATAACACGCTATAACACGCTATAAAAAGATAACTCCTAGCGCGCCGCCGCCTCACGTTCAAGCAAACGGGCACCCCGCATGATATTGCCCAGAGCGTAGTTGCCTTCGTGGCAAGCGTACTCATAGACCTTATCGCCGCTGGGTATCCAAGGATACTCGCCGCCCCAAGTTGCGTCCCAAACTGTAGGGTCGGTGACCTCGAATTGATATTTCAACTCACCTGTAGCTGTTTTAGAAAATCGCTCAACTACCTGTAAATTTTCGTCTGACCCGGACAAAGGCGGCGTGGTACCAAAGTTTTTTGTCCGCACCACCAACGTATCGCCTTCCCAATGACCAACTGAATCGCCTAGCCAGGTTTGTACACCCTCCTGGCGATGCTCTGCGTTCATACGCACAATGCGCGCGTCATGATTCATTTCGGTCAAAATCATTACATGATGATCAGTCTGAATGATGCGTTTAAAATTATTGTAGTAATTAGGCAGCATTGGCGGCCCTGCGGTTGAGCGCGAACCGATAATGCACCTCTCAGCCAACGGGCGTTGTTCTAAATCATCGTAAGGCCCCAAACCGTCCCCTTCCAACCACCAAGCTGAACTGCCATCTTTAGCTACCGAAGGATCGGGGTCGCGCCAGATAATTCTCCAATCCTCGAGAATTTCAGACATTCTAGCGGCACCGGTCTTATTCATTGAGGGAATGCGCCCATTGCTAGGCGTGGTGATGAGCGATGTTCTAAAGCGCCCATCTAGTGCTATAGCGCCTTCCCCTCGATCAATCCAAAATGCGTTGTAGCCGCCCACTTTGCCACCTTCTGGGGGCGCCTTGCGATCTGGATCACTACCCTTACTGGCTTGGCGACTATACTGTTGAAAACGGTCAGACATCGCTTGCGCCTGAGCCTCAGTGAGATAGAGGTTTTCGCCATACATTTCTGGCCGCTGCACCGGTGTAAGGGTGGCGATATTGTAGGTGCCGGAAAGGTCCACTTTGGCCAGTACAGTGGGCGTAAACCCTAGCCAAAGAAGCTGGACCAAGACCACGCTTGCGAAAACCCTAAACAGTGGTGCCGACAACGACACGGCCCGTACCAAAGTACCATCTATATAATTCCCCAAACCCATCTCCCTGTGCCAACTAATCTAGTCGTTTTGTTAAGCCAACGCTGGCTAATAAGCGCTTAAGCAATAGCAAGCCCATTAGCCGTATCGCGTTCTGGCTGCAATAAGACTATACCCCCTATGCTGTCTAGCACACCCAGAATTAGGCATTCGCTCATGATGGGGCCGATTTGCTTTTTTGGGAAATTAACCACAGCGATAAGCTGACGACCAATAAGCTGCTCTGGTTGATAGAGGTCGGTGATTTGCGCACTGGTTTTGAGCTCGCCAATGCCCTCACCAAAGTCTATCCAAACCTTTATGGCGGGTCTTCGGGCTTCAGGAAAGGCCTCAGCGTTTGTAACCGTGCCAACCCGCATATCCACTTTCTGAAAGTCTGCCCAAGAAATTTCGGCTTTTTTGTTCATAATCTTCTCGCAACCCTATTTCTACCTAGGATCAAACACTTGGCACGTCGCAGTGTAAATGGCGATGGCGTGACCGGTTAAATGACAAGCTTGTCCTGCTGAGGGTCTAGAGTAGATTTAAGTACGCGGTCGATGCAAGACTACTGGGGTCCAATTACAGTCGAATTCTTGAGTATTGGACCACACTCTGCGAGTCTCAACATTGCTCAGAGAGTAACGCTGGGTGGGCAAAAAACCTGTATCTGAACTGAAATCGAAACCACACAACTCTTCGGCTGCTAGATCTAAGATAGTCACCCCAGGGTAGGAACCCTTGAGCGTACCGCCATTAACGACTTGGCAATTTTCAAAATCAATTAGGGTGCGAAAATGCATGTGTCCATTGACCACAAAGCGTGGCGCGGCGCTGGGGTGTGCAAGTAACTTATCTAGCGGCACTGATCGCTTGGCTTCTGTCGTTGCAGTTCCCGGCCAGACTTTTGCTAAGTCATCTTCAATAACGCCATGGCACAGAAGCAGGTCGCCCTGATGAGTTTTAACGGTCAAAGTTTGCGGAAGGTTCTGCAAGAAATCCAAGCTGGCGTCCCTGACAGCCGATCGCATATGGGCGTGTTCAACGTGTCGGGCTTTATCAGTGAGCAACCAACGATCGTGGTTGCCAGCTACAGTAAGCACATTGTTACGTACGAGTAGGTCACAGGAGGCATCAATATCACCCTGCCCATCGGCAACATCACCTGTACAAACGATTGTGTCTACGCCTTGGCTTTGCAGCCAGTTAAGCGCGAACTCAAGCCGCTCGTGCTCTGCATGGACGTCGCCAACAATACCAATTTTTTTATTCAACACGCGATCTCTAGCTTTATCTTCTAAGGCTAGGTCCTGTGCTGTGAATACGCTGTGAAGTTACCTCCACCGAGCAAAGACAAACTTAGACATGACCGGTGCAGGCATTGATTAAAAACTAACTTTCTACGAAACCCTTCCAACCGCTCATATATTTGATGAAGGTTTCACTGAGTCCTTCACTGGCCAAATACTCTCTGGACACCGGCAATGAAGCGGGCACAAAATTTTCATCAGCGGCAACCTTGACCGGATAGTCGTGATGCAAAATAGCGGCACGACCAATGGTGACGAAATCTATGTTTGCGGCGAGTACAGCGGACACATCTGCTGCGGTAGTGATCTTTCCAGCAACAGTTAGCATGACGCCTTTACGATCTAAATCGGCAAAATGCGAGAGCAAGCTTTGGCTTTGGAAAGCCTCTTCTTCGGGTAACTTAAAGCTGTCCCAAAGCGATATATCGAGAAAATCTACAAGGTCACTGTCAATAAGGTCTTGGCAGGTTTGCAGCGCCTCAGCCAGTTCAATACCAAAACGTTCAGGAGACAAACGTACACCAACCAAGAAATCTTCTCCGCACTGTGTTCGAATACCGGCGACAATTTCGTGCAGCAAGCGGGCACGGTTAGCATATGAACCGCCATAATTATCAGTACGTTTGTTGTAGGCGCTACTGAGAAATTGGCAGACGATATAACCATGGGCACCATGCACTTCAACGCCGTCATAACCTGCCTCTTTGGAGCGCACAGCGCCGGCAATAAAGTCGTCACGCAATTGCTCTACCTCTGCCAACGTCAGTGCCCGAGAACCGGTTTGTTCATCTGCAGATGGGCAAACGGGTGCCTCATCAATTAACTCGACCGGCGAACGCATACCCGCATGATGTAGTTGCACCACGGCTAAGCTGCGTTCCGCTTTAATCGCCTTAGCCAACCGTATATGGCCTTCTAAATGATCATCTGAGAAAACACCGAGCTGGCCTGGAAAGCCCTTACCAATGGCTTGAACGTGGGCCGCACATGTCATGGTTAAACCAAATTGACCTTTTGCGCGCATAGTCAGCCAATTAAATTCATCATCGGACAGCCTGCCGTCATCGTGACTCTGGGAGTTGGTCAGGGGAGCCAGCATAAAGCTGTCTCTTATACACATCTCCGAGCCCACGAGACGGACTC
>CAJXUL010000168.1 GCA_913060615.1 uncultured Gammaproteobacteria bacterium
GGTTGGGTTGGGTTGGGTTGGGTTGGTGTTTATAGACGGGTCTAACGGTCTAACGGTCTAACGGTCTAACGGTCTAACGGTCTTAACAGCCTAGCCGCGCATGCTTCGCCAAACACGCTCTGGTGTCAGCGGCATATCTAGCGATTCAACACCCAGTGGTGCCAAGGCATCTAGTACAGCGTTAACAACCGCTGACGGTGCAGCGCATGCGCCACCCTCGCCAATGCCCTTAACGCCCAGTTCATTATTAGGATCTAACACTTCGTTAAAGCTAACTTGGATATCGCCTACTTGAGAGGCTCTGGGCATAGCATAGTCCATCAAGCTGCCGCTCAGTAGCTGCCCATCGTCGTTATAGACAACGTTCTCAAACAGCGCTTGGCCGATGCCTTGAACCACGCCGCCATGTACCTGACCAGTTGCCAACAACGGATTAATAACACGGCCGCAGTCGTCCACCGCAGTATAAGCAACCACATTAACGACGCCAGTTTCAGGGTCTACTTCTACCTCGGTGATATGACAGCCGTTGGGAAAGGTAAACCCTTCACCACGGTTGTAGCGGAGCAGTTTAGTTAATCCCGCGCCACCGAATTGGGCTTCTTTGGCGACCTTGGCTACTTGGGGCAAGCTCACTTGAGAGTCTGTGGTAGACGCTGTGAACACACCTTGAGCATAAGAGACTGTTGGCAAAGGCGCTTGCAGCATTTCAGCAGCAATGGCCTTGGCGTCATCTAGAACGCCCGAGGCTGCTCGCTGCACCGCAATGCCACCCATCTGCGACGATCGAGAGCCACCGGTACCACCACCAAAGTGAACGGCAGCCGTATCTCCTTGAATGATATTAATGCTGTCAAAATCTACATCTAGGGTTTCACTGAGAATTTGTGCATAGGTCGTACGATGTCCTTGTCCGTGAGAAAAAGTGCCCACTACAACGTCAACAGCGCCGTCATCGTGAATCGTAATACGAGCCTCTTCTTCAGGTCCACCACCGCTAGATTCCACGTAAAACCCCAGACCACGCCCGCGCATTAACCCACGAGCCTGGCTTGTTTGTTGGCGAACTGCAAAGCTATGCCAGTCCGCATTATGTAGGGCTAAATCTAAAGTTTGGGCAAACTCGCCACTACTCAAGGTCACCCCTGACGGCATGACATAAGGCATTTCATCAGCGCCGATAAAGTTGCGCTTACGCAGCGCAATAGAATCCATATTTAGCTGGTTTGCAGCGGCTTCTAACAGTCGCTCCATGACATAACATGCTTCCGGGCGACCAGCGCCGCGATAGGCCGCAACTGGCATTGTATTGGTATAAACACAGCGGACCGAGTGATGGACATGAGGAATACGATAGACAGTGCCCACTATACGGCCACCGGCCATGGTGGGTACGAAAGGACCGGCCGCAGAGCAAAAAGCACCTAAATTTGCGGTGGTCTCAACGCGCAGTGCGGTTAAATGGCCTTGGGCGTCGAACCCGGCGGTCGCCTGGGTCAAGTTGTCGCGGCCATGAGAATCGCTGAGAAACATTTCTGATCTGTCGCCAGTGTATTTTACCGGAACAGACAATTGCTGAGCTGCGTAAAGTACTAAACAGGTTTCTGGATGAATTTCTCCGCGAATACCAAAACCGCCACCGGTATCTGGTGAAATCAGTCTAAGCTGTTGCTTATCAAAGGAAAAAATCTTAGTCAGAATCATCTTCTGAGCAACCGCACCTTGGCTTGGGTTATACAAGGTAAAGCCCTCTTCTGTGGGCTGCGCCAAACAAGCTCGCGGCTCTAAGGGGCTAGGCGCAACACGGTTATTCACCAAATCTATAACGACCTTATGCACACTGGCGGCTAAAGCTTCATCTACTCGCTGACTCTCGCCTTTTTCAAAATGCACACAAAGATTTGAGTTCTGCGCATCATGTAACGGCTGTGTATCTGGGTCTAAGGCGCGACTTGGGTCCGCGCACGCTGGCAAATCGTCCACACCGAGCACAATGGCTTCAACCGCATTTTCAGCATGCTCTGGCGAATCCGCAATAACAGCGGCAATGGCATGACCCACAAATAGCACTTTGTCTTGGGCAAGAATGGGGCGGTCGGGAATAAAGGCGTCATTACCCTGAGCGTCTTTGAGCACAGCTCTACAAGGTAAGGTACCAAGATGGGATATGTCCTTAGCTAAATACACCGCTTTAACACCGGGGCTGGTCAGGGCGTCAGCAATATCTAGTTCGGTAATATGGCCATGGGCATAAGGCGATCTTAAAACCCTTAAGTAAAGTTGATTCGGACGATTGATGTCATCGGTGTATTCACCCTGACCTGTAATTAACCGCGGGTCCTCTGAACGAGGAACACTTTGACCTATACCAAACTTCACTGGTTATGCTCACCCATAAACATTGTTACTAATTTTCACCCACAACGGGATTACGCAAAATACCAATAGGCTTTACTTCAACCTCAATTTGGTCGCCGTCATCCATAAATACTGGCGGCTTACGCGCTGCGCCAACGCCTCCTGGCGTGCCGGTAACAATGACATCCCCCGGCTCAAGATCGATAAAGGTTGAACAATACTCTATGAGTTCTGCAAACCCATGCACCAACATATTGGCTTGGGCGTGCTGCATTACTTCACCATTGAGGCGAGTGGTGATTTCCATTTGGGACAAATCGCCTATCTCGTCCATGGTCATCATCCAAGGACCAAAACCACCGGTGTTAGAAAAGTTTTTGCCTGGGGTAAATTGACTGGTTTGACGCTGATACTCGCGCACGCTGCCGTCGTTATAAATGCCAAAGCCGACCACATGGGACAAAGCATTTGAACGGCTGATACGACGGCCGCCTTTGCCAATAATCATGGCAATCTCACCCTCAAAATCTAAGGTCGCGGATTCGATGGGTCTAACCATAGGTTGCAAGTGGCCCATTTGGGCGGCTGCAAACCGCACAAAGACGGTGGGAAAACCTTCCCCACCGCGACCAGTTTCTTCCTGGTGTTCTTTGTAATTCAATCCAACACAAAGAATTTTCGCAGGGTCAGTTATAGTCGGCGCATATTCCAGACCTTCTAGCGGCAGATCGGCTTGGTCACCGCAAGATGCAGGCAAAATCTCAAGCGCCTCAGCCGCAATAGCTTGGCGAAGGGTCGAATACTCGACTTTTGCACCAACATCCACAACGCCCTCAGCACCGGCCTCGTCAACAACCACATAGCCATAGGTACTGCGACCATTTCGAACGAATGAAAGCCAGCGCATAACTTCTCCTTAATGAACTCTTTCGTTGAATTCCCGGTTAGATTTCTCGAAGACAGACCTCGTGCCTAGTCGAACATAATCACGCTGCGCGCAATTTCTCCTGACTTAAGTGCTTCCATGCCTTCATTGATGTCGGTCAACGCAATGCGGTTTGAAATAAGGTCATCTAAGTGCAATTTGCCTTGCAGGTAGAAGTCGATAAATCTTGGCATATCAACACGGAAACGATTTGAACCCATGAACGAGCCTTGGATCTTTTTCTCAGACAGGAAGTCTACACCGTGTAGCGAGACCATCTGACCCGGAGGAATCATACCAATAACAGTGGCTGTACCACCGGCACGCAACATTTGGAATGCTTGTTCTGCGGTAGCTTTGAGGCCAATGGCTTCAAAAGAGTAGTGCACGCCGCCGCCAGTCATCTCAATGACTTTGCCTACAGCTTCGCCATCGCTTGCATCTACAACATCTGTGGCGCCAAATTTACGTGCCAGTTCTAGCTTAGAAGGCACCATGTCTACGGCAATAATTCTTGCTGCGCCAGCTAGTGCAGCGCCATTAATTGCGGACAAACCAATACCGCCACAACCAATAACTGCAACGGTTGAACCTGGCTCTACTTTAGCGGTGTGAATAACCGCGCCAATACCAGTGGTTACACCACAGCCTATTAAAGCAGCTCGGTCCATTGGCATATCTTCCCGCACTTTAACCAATGCATGTTCGTGCACCAGCATCATCTCAGCGAAAGAACCTAACTGAGCAAACTGGGTTAGCGCTTGATCGTTATGACTCAGGCGCGGCTCTTCTTCTTTTGTTCTATTGGTTTCTGGCTCTTTGCATAAAGACATGTGCCCGGTTAAGCACTGCTCACAATGGCCACAGAATACAGAAAGACAGGTAATGACATGATCGCCAGGCTTAACGTAGTGAACATCACTACCCACTTGCTCAACCACGCCAGCACTCTCGTGACCCAAAACCATGGGTACTTGACCAGGATAACTGCCATTGTAAAAGTGTAGATCGCTATGACATATGCCCGCAGCTTTGGTGCGAATAAGCACTTCTCTTGGGCCAGGCTTAGAAACAGAAATCTCTTCGATTTCCATAGGTTTGTTCACTTCACGAAAAACTGCAGCTTTCATGGCATTTCCCCTCTCATTAGTAATGCGTTTATTAATAGATAGAGTGTGCCATAGGCGTCTCTACCCGGCAAAATAAACAACCTCTAATGTGAAGATAATTATGGGAATAAATGTGTCTGCTTAACACTAGACATCGCCATCGTGATGGCCTGCTAGCCAGATCAATAAAGCGGATTTAATCGAATGTGGCCTCTCCCGGCCTTGGACTGCCTCTGTGTCGCACCGGCTAAAAACAAGCCAACTACAAAGAAGCTAAATTTTTGCTAACAATGGCTTGGGCTGCAGTAATCGCGGCCAGCAAACCTGTGGCATCTGCTACGCCCTGCCCTGCAATATCAAATGCAGTGCCGTGGTCTACCGATGTGCGTACAAAGGGTATGCCCAATGTTGCAGTGGTAGATTCGTGGAAGTTATGCACCTTAATCGCAATGTGTCCTTGGTCGTGATAGAGCGCCAGCACCACATCAAATTCGCCTTCAATGGCGCGGTTAAATATTGAATCAGCTGGCAATGGGCCAATGGCGTTAATGTCCTTGCCCTGGGCCTGAACCACTGCGGGTGCAATGGCATCAATTTCTTCTCGGCCTAATAACCCGCCTTCGCCGCCATGAGGGTTCAATGCGGCCACCGCTATGCGAGGCTGCGGCATGCCCCAGGCCGTTAAGGTCTCATGAATCAAATCTAACTTGGCAAAGACGGTTTCTTGAGTAACGTACTGTGCAGCTCGAATCAGAGATTTGTGGGTAGAAAGATGCACAACCTTGAGACCGGGCGTCATGAGCATGGTTGCTGTGCGTTCCACCCCAGCTAGCCGGGCCAATATTTCTTGGTGCCCAATATCGTTCACATAACCCGCCGCATGGATGGCTTCCTTGTTAATTGGCGCCGTGACCATTGCTGCCACCTGCCCTGCAATGCAGGCCTTAGCCGCATATTCTACTGCTGCCACTGCTGCCTCTCCACAGGCTGCCTGAACCTGCCCTAGCACAAAATCTTGCGGACACGCTTGGCCTAAATCCAACATATTCAGACCGCCCTGCACATCGGCTAGGTCAGTAACCATATGTATGGAAGGTAGCGTCACATTGAGCATTTTTGCGGCCATTTCTAGGGACCACAAGTTACCTATAAGCAGCCAAGGGTGTACAGGCTCTGGGTGCAACAACAGCGTTTTAACGACCACTTCAGAACCAATACCCGCAGGATCACCAAGGGTGATGGCAATGACATTTTCAATTTTGTTCTGGGCTGAGGTTTGAGGCTGCATGAGGCTAACTTGAGGTAATGGCTAGGCGCTTATGATAACGCGATGGCAGCAACAATAAGCAACATTCTCTAACTCAGAAATGACCTCGCTAGCGACCTGAGGTGGTTGCTTTTTAAAACAGAGTCCTAGTAAGTAAGACAAAGTATTGACCACCTAAAGTTAACAAAAATGCAAAATTCGCTTGCTAATACATACTGTATATTTGTACAGTAAATAGCCTTTTCATCAACTCTAAAGAAGGCTAAAACATGCAAACCCTCAGCGACCTAGTCGACAGTTTCCACCTGCACGCTATATGTGAGAGCTGTCAACGCAACACACAACTAGACATCAGCGGCTTAATCAAAAAACTCGGCGGGCAAACAAAGGTTAAACAAATACGCTCAAAGCTCCGCTGTTCAGCATGCAAGGCGCACACCGAAGATATACGCGTAGTTTATGTGGGAGCTGAAAACAAGCGCGCCATCTTTCAGTATCGGCGCTAAAAGAGTGGGCGCCACAGAGAAACTGTGGCGAACCGAAACTCACGTTATGAGGATATTTTGCTCTAGAGCATCTCAGTGGATTCCAACGTTAAGCCAAATCCTTCAACGCCTACATAATCAACATCTCTACCGGTAATTAGTCGAATTTTGCTGACGTTTAAGTCACGCAATATTTGCGCGCCAACCCCCACTTCAAGCCATTCGCTGCGTCGCTCTTCCTCTTTACTCTGAGAAGCAAAATTTTCATGCGGAACGCCAACAAAGCCCGTGCGCAGATAAATCAGAACGCCCCCTTCTAGAGCTTCAATTCGGTTTAAGGCTGAATTCAAGATGTTGGTTGAATGGCCACCACCCTGAGTGCCAAAAATATCCTCGACGACCTTTTCTCTATGAATACGCACCGGCACCGAGTCCATAGCGCTAATATCACCAAACACTATTGCTAAGTGTTCAGCATCTTCAAACTTTGTTCTGTAAGCATACGCCTGAGCCTGTCTCTTATACACATCTGACGCTGCCGACGAATAGAGAGGTGTAGAT
>CAJXUL010000169.1 GCA_913060615.1 uncultured Gammaproteobacteria bacterium
CCGTCTCGTGGGCTCGGAGATGTGTATAAGAGACAGCAGAAACGACATGAAGAGCAGGATGGCGAGTGTGTTGATTGATTTCATCAAGAGACTATACGCAAATAGATTTGATGTTAAAACGACTGGAGTAATAGTTAGGAAGGGGGCGTAAAGATACTTCTATCAAGGTGAACGGCGGTTCAATCTCTAACAATGAATCCATTCTTATCTATCGTGAATGACTTAGTAGCGCTCTCTACCATGCGTGTCATGTCGAGATGTTCATAATGCGTTTCGATATGACGGACATCGGTTCCTGCAAACTTTGCCACTTCATAGTGTGGAACTTGCGCCATCAATCGAGCGGTGATCCCAAAGTGCCGCAAAGAATAGTAGGTTAGATGTTTACCTGTTTTCTCGGGCATACCTGTGTATTCCATCAACTCTCTCCAGTATTTGTAGAAAGTCGCCTTCGCTAAAACACTGCGCTTCTTGTTGTGCATAAACACGTAATCATCTGGTTCGGTGTGTACGGATAGATCCTTCATACGCTCAAGGTATCTTCCGCCTCGTGCCACTAGTTGTCTGTCTTTTCTGTTCTTACAGATGTGCGCAGGCAGCGAGAGTTCCACAAGGTTTGCGCCCTCGTGATGGAATAGTTTAACCATGTGCCACTTTAGTAACCGAAGTTCGCCAAACCGGCAGAAGGTATTGGACTTCAACAATATGAAGTTCTGGATTACTGAGCGATAGTAGATTTCGTGACCATCTACTGAATCCTTCACCCAATCCCTCATCCTTGTATAAAACACTTTGTATTCTTCTGGGGTAAAGGTGTCTCGCCGTGGCATTTCTCTTATTCGGATTTCTTCAACATTAAACTTTTCAAATGGAAGAATTCCCCTCCTGTACGCCCATCTCGCTATGGCATTTATGGTGGTGTACTCATTGCGAATGGTTACGTCTTGGACAAGATTATCCGTCTTCTTACGCCTGTACATTCCGTAGTCATAAAATGAGTTCCTATCTAAACCGCCTATTTTTTCACGCTTACCAAAATAGGGAACAATCCAGCGACGTACTTGAGTTTTCAGTGTGCTGTGCCTCCCTGCCGTTATCCTATCTGTGTCTACCCTTTCCGATTGATGCATCAACCAATCCTCACAACACTCCCCCCAAGACAATCCAAATACCTTATGTCCTGTGTTGAGTTTGGTTAGGATGCCGAGCATCTCATTCTCACCAAGTTTAATTGCTTGATCTAAATCAGATGTTCGAAGTGACTTTCGGACGTACTTCCTCTCTTCCGGAATCCAAGTTCGAAAGTAATAGTTACCGCCTGATTGGGGGGTGGTGTAAATAACGCCCTTGTCACCAAGGATTGGAACTTGATTTAGGTAAGCGTCAGATTTCGTTTTGAAACCCTTCTTCCCCTTAGCGTGTTTTTTGGGGGTGCCATCACCGGAGAGGCGGTGCGCCATATCGACGAGGCGTTGCGCTTCAGGAAATTCTTCAGATTGTTTTGTAGGTTTTACTTTTTTCTGCGCCATCGTGTCTCAATCCTAGTAACAGTTACTAACCTGTTACTAAGTGATTGGTAACACTATCTGGAGATCAAGTTATTGAAATCATTGGATATGATTCTCAATGCATCATTCTACAGAGTAACCTATCTACTTGGTAAAACTCTTAGTAACTGGTATGTCTAAACCATTGAAAACACTATAACTTGGTAACAACTTAGTAACAATACTTAATATATAAGTTATTGTTTTATATATACTTTTTATCTATAGGTCATTCCCACTCAATAGTGGCCGGTGGCTTGCTGGATACATCATATACAACACGCGAAACTGCGCTGATCTCATTAATAATTCTGTTGGATACGAGCTCAATAAATTCATAAGGCAGGTGCGCCCAACGTGCCGTCATAAAATCTATCGTCTCTACAGCACGAAGTGCAATCACATGCTCATAACGCCTTGCATCCCCTACCACACCCACGGACTTCACCGGCAGATACACAGTAAAAGCTTGGGATGTTTTGTCGTAAAGGTCTGCATTGCGCAGTTCGTCTATGAATATCTTATCGGCCTCACGTAAAACGTCAGCGTACTGTTTCTTCACTTCGCCCAAAATTCGCACGCCTAAACCCGGCCCTGGAAATGGGTGTCTAAACACTAACGATTCTGGCAAGCCTAGGTGCAAACCAATTTTACGCACTTCATCTTTAAACAATTCACGCAGGGGTTCTACCAACTGCATGGTCATGCGTTCAGGCAAACCACCTACATTGTGGTGAGACTTAATCACATGGGCTTTGCCATACTTAGACGCCGCCGATTCAATGACGTCTGGATAAATGGTGCCTTGGGCGAGCCAGTTAACGTCTTGAAGCTTTTTTGCTTCGCGGTCGAATACGTCAATAAACGTACCACCAATAATTTTGCGCTTAGCCTCTGGATCATCTACGCCTGCCAACTTATCCAAAAACTCATCCTCTGCGGCGACAGTGATAATATTTAGCGGTGACAGTTCACCCTCGCCAATCGCGTTTTGAAAGGCTTTCTCCACTTCATCTCTTTCGCCCTTTCGCAGCAGCCCATTGTCGACAAATATACAAGTGAGCTGATCGCCAATGGCTTTTGATAACAGCGCCGCCACTACTGACGAGTCGACGCCACCAGACAACCCAAGCAGCACCTTATCTGTACCCACCTGTGCGCGGACTTTAGCTATAGCATCGTCTACTATGTTTGCCGCTGTCCAATCACCGGCACAACCACAAATCTCTTTAATAAACTTGAGCAACAAACGATCACCGCCGTCGGTGTGTGTCACCTCTGGGTGAAACTGTACGCCGTAAAACTTCTTCTCCGCATTTTCCATAGCCGCGATTGGCGCACTGCCTGAACTAGCGGTGCAAACAAAGCCCGCAGGTAGTTCACTGACCTTATCGCCATGACTCATCCATACGTTCGCTGAGCCCTCGCCACCACCTAACACCTTCAGTAGCTCGTTCGGCGCTGCAATATTCACTTGCGCGTGTCCAAACTCTCTCTTGTTTGATGCGTTGACCACACCACCCAATTGAGTTGCCATGGCCTGCATGCCATAACAGATACCCAGAACAGGCACTCCTAAAGCAAAAATTTCGTCGGCGATACGCGGCGTTTGACCTTCGGTTACACTTTCTGGTCCACCTGAGAGAATCACCCCTGCAGGTTTAAACTCCGCGATATGCTTAGGGTCGATATCAAAAGGGTGGATTTCACAGTAGGCACCACACTCGCGTACGCGACGCGCAATAAGCTGGGTGTACTGAGAACCAAAATCTACAATTAGAATAGGTTGAGCATGAATATCTGAATGATTATTTTGCATAAATTACTTGTTAGATAATGTTGGTATTAGATAAAGCGTTTGGAAAAACTCTCTATCGCCCTCGCCTGCCTTCCAAAGTTATTGTTAACCTTGGCATAGACAAGCAAGGCCTCGCCTAAAATCCTCGTCTATCAGACCAGGCCCACCCACTGAAAATTAACTGAGTGGGTAATTTGGCGCTTCTTTGGTAATAGACACATCATGCACATGCGACTCAATCATGCTGGCACCGCTCACTCGGACAAATTCCGGCTTGCTGCGCATGGTCTCAATGTCGGTACTGCCGGTATATCCCATGGATGCACGGAGACCGCCCATCAACTGATGGACAATTGGGCTTAACGGTCCCTTGTAAGCCACTCGACCTTCCACACCCTCAGGCACTAACTTACGGCCATCACCTTCCACCTCTTGGAAGTAACGATCACTAGACCCATGAACTTGAGCCATAGCGCCAAGTGAGCCCATGCCTCGATAAGACTTGTAAGTGCGTCCCTGATATAACTCAACCTCACCTGGAGACTCATCGGTACCGGCGAGCAAACTGCCCACCATAACTACGCTGGCACCGGCCACAATGGCCTTGGCAATATCACCAGAATAGCGAATGCCACCATCGGCAATAACTGGAATGTCTGCTTCTGCCGCCGCTTGAGCAGCACCTGCAATTGCTGTTATTTGCGGTACACCAACGCCGGCAACAATTCTTGTAGTACAGATAGACCCTGGGCCAATACCTACTTTAATGCCATCAACACCGGCTTCAATCAGAGCTTTTGCACCATCATAAGTTGCAACATTGCCACCAATTACGTCGAGGTTTGGGTAATGGGTCTTAATCCATTTGACGCGATCGAGTACGCCTTGGGTGTGTCCGTGAGCCGTATCAACTACCACCAAATCTACACCGGCTTCTACCAAGGCAGCCACTCGCTCATCGGTATCTGCGCTTGTGCCGACACTTGCGCCAACACGAAGTTGACCTAACTCGTCTTTGCACGCCATGGGAAATGCTTGAGCTTTAGCGATGTCTTTGACCGTGACCATTCCGGTTAGCTCGAAGTCGTCATTGACCAAGAGCACTTTTTCAATGCGGTGTTCATGTAACAGGTGAGTGATTTCTTGGAAGTCTGTTCCCTCCGGGGCAGTAACAAGCCTTGCCTTTGGAGTCATAATTTCGCTTACCAACGCATCGGTGCGCCGTTCGAAGCGTAAGTCACGACTGGTGATAATACCCACCAGCTTATTACCTTCCACTACTGGGACACCGGAGACACCTCTTTCTCGCGTTAAAGCGCGAAGGGAATCTAGCGTGGCACTTGGGTCAATAGTTACCGCGTCGCGGATAATCCCTGACTCGTACTTTTTAACTGCCCGAACTTCTTTGGCCTGCTCTTCAACGGTCATGTTCTTATGCACTATGCCTATGCCGCCCTCTTGGGCTATGGCTATCGCCAAACGAGCTTCAGTCACCGTGTCCATAGCTGAAGAGATAAGTGGAATATTTAACGAGATATTTTTCGACACCCGGCTTTGTAGGGCGACTTGAGAAGGCAGTATGTCGGAGTAAGCGGGCAGGAGGAGAACATCGTCGAAGGTGAGAGCGTCGTCACTGATACGTAACATTTGGAACCCCGCAAAAGCCGTATTCTAGCGATGCGCAGAGTAGATGTAAATTATTCATATGTCGGTTAGGAGAATTATTCTCTTAAACCACCCTTGGCGGTCATTGTACTAGGCTATTATGATGACCGATCTCAGCTCAAATTGGACCTAACCCAGCAAAATGGATATCAACCAAAACCGCCCTGTTCTCACGGTCAGCCAGCTTAATAAACAAGCTCGGCTAACCATTGAGGAACGCTTTCAGATGGTCTGGGTCACCGGCGAACTGTCTAACTTTGCTCGACCTCGCTCAGGCCATTGGTACTTCACCCTAAAAGACAGCGGCGCTCAGGTTAGGTGTGCAATGTTCGCCAACAGCAACCGACGCGTGCAAATGCAACCTACAGACGGTCAACAGGTGCTGATTCGCGGACGGGTTAGTCTTTATGAAGGCCGTGGCGATTTCCAAATTATTGCAGATCAAATGGAACCAGCTGGCGAAGGCGTACTGCGCCAGGCCTTTGACGCATTGAAAGTTAAGCTCGCCGATGAAGGGCTATTTGATCGAGAGCGCAAACGCCCTCTTCCAGACATACCCAAACATATCGCGGTAGTTACATCGCCAACTGGCGCGGCGCTACAAGACGTACTGGCTGTTTGGCAGCGTCGTTTTCCGACATTACAGGTAACGGTGATTCCCACAGCCGTACAGGGCCCGGAAGCTGAAGCACAGGTCTTACGCGCCTTAAACGCCGCCAGCAAACTGGCAGTGGACGCCATTTTGCTCACGCGGGGCGGCGGCTCACTAGAAGATCTATGGACGTTCAATCTAGAGTCTGTGGCACGGGCTGTAGCAGCTTCGCAAATACCTATTGTCTCGGCTATAGGCCACGAGATAGATATTGCCATTACTGATTTCGTTGCAGATCTGCGCGCGCCTACACCTTCGGTGGCGGCTGAGCTAATGGTCCCCGATGGCCAAGAAATGCTGCAAAATATTGACGGCGAATTCAGACACCTCACCGTGCTGATGGAGGGGCAGCTGAGAGAGCGTCAGTTGCAATTGGACAAACTCAACTTACGCTTGGTTAGCCCGGAATCCTATTTGCAACAAGCTTGGATGAGACTAGACGACCTGTCGAATAGAATTGCGCGTTCCGCGGGAAAAACATTCGAGGGTACTGCAAGCCGATACAACAACTTGTATAAACGCTTAATCAACCAAAGCCCAAGCTTCGCTCTGATCCGAGCGAAAGAAAAATTACACCGCTTAGAAGCGAGTCTTGAAGACGGCATGAATAGACAGCTGCAAGCGCAAAACCGCTCCATTGCTATGCTGGCGCGCATGATCGACGGTATCAGCCCTCTGCACACTTTGGGGCGCGGGTATGCATTTATACGCGATGATTCCGGCGCATTGATGAGCGATACGAACCGAGCAGAAGTTGGCGCCACTATAACGGCTCAGCTACAAGACGGCACAATTGCGGCATCCATTACCCAAGTTACCAAACAAACCAACCCATTGAGCACCATTGAAACGCCACAAAGCGAGGAAGCGAAAGATGCTTAGACTGTCAGCGCAGCGAATTTTCCCAGTAACGACTTTCGCAAAAATGCAGAAACTTCGCTCCATCAATTTTGTTGCACTGGTGAGTTTAATTTTATCCGTCACTGCACTGAACTTACCCC
>CAJXUL010000170.1 GCA_913060615.1 uncultured Gammaproteobacteria bacterium
TCACCAGAATGTTCTCCTGTAGCATCATAAGTGCCAGAAAGGTTAGCATTTGCACTATTTTCAACTAGGAATGCCTGCATTTTTTCGGCGCTCAAGGGCGCTGAAAATATGTAGCCTTGGGCCTCACCACACTCGCGGGCGAGCAGATACTTGATTTGCGCTGCCGTTTCCACGCCCTCAGCAACAACAGTGAACCCAAGCCCATGGGCCATAGCTATAATGGCATCCACCAGGCTGGCACTATCATTTTCATCTTTAATATCGCGTATAAACGACTGATCAATTTTCAGCGAGGTAAGAGGAAAGTCCTTGAGGTAGGAGAGCGACGAGTAACCGGTGCCAAAGTCATCTGCGGCAATACCAACGCCTAACTCTCGTAAGTCATCAAGCCTAGCCACAATGGCCTGCTTTCTCTTTACCAAAGTTTTTTCTGTTAACTCGAGTTTCACCTTTTCTGCGGCTATGCCAGACTCTAGTAGCATTGCTCTAAAGGCTGAAGAAAAATCCTCTCGCTCGAGCTGGGCTGCAGAAGCATTTATTGAAACATAAATATCATGCCCCGCCGCCTGCCACTGACTGACTTGCTGCATAGCTAAGCGCTGTACAAAGTTATCTAAATCTGCGACTAACCCAGCTTCCTCGGCGAGATCCAAAAACTCACTCGGTTCCATAAAGCCTAGGCGTTCATGGTTCCATCGAGCCAGGGCTTCAACACCGGTAACTTTTGCACTAACAAGAGAGACAATGGGTTGATAGTAGACTTCCAGTTCGCTTTTGGCCAACGCGCGGCGCAACTCCTGTTCTAACTGAATCTGCGCAAAACGATCCATATTCATAGAGGAATCGAACACTGCGTAATTGTTTTTACCTGTATCTTTAACGTGATACATAGCGATATCTGCGCTTTTTACGAGGGCTAAACTAGAGGTGCCATGGTCTGGATATTTGGCAAGGCCAATACTGGTATCTACCGAGAGCTGGTAACTTTCGACAGAAAACGGTTTCGCCAACAAAGACAAAACTTTCTCACAGGCCTGCTCACCGTATTGTAGATTGATAGCATTAGGCAGCAATAAACCAAATTCGTCGCCTCCGAACCGCGCCAGTACACAACCCGGCTCTTTCGCGTCCTCCAGTCGCTGGGCAATTGCTTGCAACAACAAGTCACCCACGTTATGCCCAAGAGAGTCGTTAATTGCCTTGAAACGATCCAAGTCAAAAAACATAAGCACAAAACCTTGTGCGCTTTCTTTGGCCCGAGCAATAGCGTCGTCCACCTCGGCGATAAACTGCACCCGATTAACCAACCCTGTTAGATCATCGTGGGTCAACTGATATTCCACCTGACCTTCAGCGCGCTTTTGCGCAGAAATATCCTTGGCCGCGAGGCAAATAACTGCAGACAATGACTCATCTGACCCTAGCGTCGGTGTGCCCGACACTTGCACCCAAAGCAACGGTTCGATTTGATTTTTGCAATTCAAACGAATTTCGACACTCGCCGTATTAGACTTATCGTCAGCAACCTCCACCAACAATTCATCTAGCAGGTGTTGGTCATGAGAATAAACTAGCGACTGTAATGATTGGCCGACAATATCGTCGGCGCGAACGCTAAGAGCGTCATAAACTCTTTGGTTACAATGATGAATAAGGCCTTGTGCATCAATCAGCAGTAGTAGATCTTGATTAACATCCATGAGGTACTGCAATAATTTTACATAGATCTCTACAGACGGCTGGTCATCGCTGCCTGTCACTAACTGACTAAGCGCACGAGCTAAATTGTGCGCATCTACGCCCTCAGTACTCATAGAGACTCCGCATAACAGTTACTAGAGAGGCCGTATACGCAGCGACACACGCCTTTCAACTTTCGGCAACTTTTGGTTCTACCTGAACGAAGGGTACAGGCCAAATAGGAAAAACCCTAGACAGAGCAGAAAGCGCAAGCGCATGTTTTAGTTCGCCACTCTGCACTCGCTCACGCACTTCAGTTTGCGTCATAAACGCCAGCGCAATCGATTCGCCGTCGCCAAGGTCTTGCTTGTCGGCCATGTGCACATCTTCGGCCAACCAGTGGTGGCATAGATTATTGTGATAAGCAGGGTTGGGCTCTACAGCCCCGAGGTATGTCCACTTACTGCTGACATAACCGGTTTCTTCGAGCAGTTCTCGAGCAGCGGCTGTTTTAGAATCTTCACCAGGGTCAACCATACCGCCAGGGGTTTCCAAAGTTGTATAACCAACGCCAAAGCGAAATTGTCTTATCATTAGGGAGCGACCCTGATTATCTAGCGCCACCACGTTAACCCAGTCGACGGATTCAAGAATAATGCGCTCAAAGGTTTTGTTATTACGCGGGTTACGCATTGTGTCGATGCGTTTTTCAAACAACATTAACCCTGCGTCTTCGTAACGAGTATCTAGCTTATGCCAGTCTAGCTCAGCGTCTTTCGATTGGTCGCTCATATTTTTATCCTTATTAAAAACCGCTAACGACCCGCTTAATTCGCCGCTAGTTTTTGACGAATCATCGAGACTACCTAAATGGCCGCATACCCTGCTCGCCCTGCTCTTCCGTCCAGGGCTGCACATGATTTTCCGCAGCAACATCAACCAGCGCCTCCTCAGCACTGGTATATTGAGCCAGCGTCTTTAACGAACTTAACGTAGGGCCAATCATCTGCCACTCTTTGTCCCTATGCAGCTGCAGAGCGGTATTCGGGCTCACCCACTGACCAGAAATAGTTTCGGAAGTATCAGCTAAAGCCACTTGGCCTTCGGGCAACGCGGCCAGAAAAAACCGCGTATCAAATCGTCGCGGCACCGAAGGCGGCGTTAACCAATGACTAAAATAGACTAGGCGCTCGGAGGCAATAGATAGGTTTTGCGCTCGTAACACTGCGCCCCAAGACATTTCACCAGACAACAATTTACTGCGCAAATCGGCTTGCACTATAAGCTGTTGCGCGTCTGGCACATGAATGCCGCTGTCATCTCTAGCCAGCAAAACGCCTACTTCTTCAAAACATTCTCGAGCTACTGCAATCCAGTATCTCAGGGCACCTGCGTCTATGCCCAGGCGCACACTAGCATCATCATCAGCCATATCAGGGCACAATTCAGGCTTCCAATCATCCTCGTCAACTTTGCCACCAGGAAAAACGTAAAGGTCTGGAAAGTCTCCCTTACCTGGGCGCTTAACCATATAAACTTCAAGACCATTGGCTGTGTCACGAACAATCATCACTGTGGCTGCAAGTCGTATGTTTTCTCTTTGTAAAGGCTGCAAAAGTATTCCTTTTATCTAACAATTATTATATTTTTTATGCATATCGCTAACTTCAAGCTTAGCGTTGCGTATCTAGCCACTATTGTTGAATTAATTCTAAGCTGTTCTTAAGTAGTTCTGCGGACTATTTTGCGTTGCAAAATTTCAAAACAAAACTCGGTCAAAATAGCCAACAGCGCTGCCGGGATAGCGCCGCGTAAAATCATATCCGAATCATTTAGCGACAGGCCCACCACAATGGGTTCTCCCAACCCTCCAGCGCCAATGAAGGCAGCCAGCGTCGCGGTACCGATACTGATAACTGCCGCGGTTCGAATACCGGCGAATATCGCCGGCATAGATAATGGCAGACGTAAAAAACGCAACTGCTCCCAAGGTGTCAGGCCCAACGCGCGCGAAACCTTTACTAAAGTAGGATCCACTCCAGACAGCGCCGTCACCGCATTACGTACAATAGGCAACAAAGAATACAAAAACAAAGCAATAATCGCTGGCAGCACACCAATACCGAATATTGGAATCATCAATGCAAGTAACGCAAGTGATGGAATCGTCTGCATTAAACCACAGGCATAAACTACGGCATTAGCAACACCTGCATTACTGTAGATCAGCAAACTTAAGCCTAAACCGACAATAATGGCGCCAAACAAAGCCACACCTGTCAATTGAATATGGCGTAAAAAATGCCCCCAAAGCTCTTGCTGCCAAGAAACGCTGCGATATTCAGATTGGGCCAACCCTAAGTCTTTCGCTTTGCTGGTAATAAACTCATTAGCCACGTCTTGAAAGCTTTTGCCTTGCACCACAACTTCAGCATTAAGCTGTTGCATTTGCGCATCATCAATAAGGTTTTTAAGCGGCGCTAAGGCAGCCTGCACATCAATCGAGAGGTTGTTGCGCGCCAAGGGGGCGGCGCGATAGGCAGGAAAGTAACTCTTGCTATCTTCTAAAACACGCAGGTTATAACGCAACAATTCGCCGTCCGTACTGTAGGCATCAGTAGCGTCAATTGCGCCATCGGCGATGGCTTGATAAGCCAGCCCATGCTCTATGCCTTCTACTTTTTGCTTTAAGTCATATAGCTTAGATAGACCGGGCCAACCGTCGCCACGCTGCAAAAACTCGTGGCTGAATGCAAAAGGTAAATTTGGGTATTCGGCCAGATCACCAATTGCACTTAGGCTCAGTTCTTGTGCTTGAGACTCTCGCACCGCAACGGCGTAGGTATTATTAAAACCAATTTCACTTAATATTTGTAAACCAAGTGTGCGTAACTCGGCGTTAATCTCTTTTCGAGTGGGCCTGCCCGGCATCTTCAATACAGCCTGACTTAACGTGCCGGTATATTCGATATAAAAATCAATCTCGCCATTGCGCAGAGCCTCATAACAAATAAGGGTGCCACCAAGACCAAAGCGCCGTTCAACGGCAAAGCCTTGGCGCTCTAACAGTTGCGCCGCAATTTCTGACAACAAATAACTTTCACCAAAGTTTTTACTGCCAATGACTATGGTTTGAGCAACATCGGTCACCGCAACTTTGGGTTCAGCCGCCGCAGTCAAATAGATACTGGAGCTAAGCAGTAATGCTCCGACTAATTGAAAGGTTAACTGAAAGATCAATTGGCATAAATATCTCATACCAGTTGACTCTCTATAAGGCGCTCAACATAAACAGTAGCGGGATTTTGCAAAACATATTCTGGGATGCCTGCCTGAACTAATGCGCCTTTGTCTAATATCAGTAAATAGTCTGCCAAGCGTTTTGCCTCACGCAAGTCGTGGGTGACTAAAAGCGTACTGACCTGATTTTGTTTTTGCACCGACTCAAAGCGTTCATACAAACCCAGACGAGTAATTGGGTCGACTGCCGAAAATGGCTCGTCTAACAGTAGTAGTTCTGGCTCTAACATAAGAGCACGACACAGTCCTAGGCGCTGTTGTTGCCCACCAGAAAGTTGCCGTGGAAGTCGCTGCGCGACATCTATTGGTAATTCCATTGCGGCGAGCAGCGATTCGAAACGTTGATCTATTGCAGCCGGACTCCAACCTTCTAATCTGGCAACTAACGTGACATTTTCTTTGGCGCTCATATGTGGAAAAAGCCCAGCTCCCTGAACTGCGTAACCAATCCTGCGCCGAAACGGCTCGAGGTCAGTCTGCGGAACCAGATCACCATTCACGTATATGCAGCCTGCGTCTGGTTTTTCTAACGCATTGACCATTTGCAGCAGTGTCGTTTTACCACTGCCACTGGTGCCAACTATGGCTGTTGTTACCCCATGGGGTAGGCTTACATTTAAATTGGAAAACACCTGGAGATCGCCATAAGCCTTAGTTACATCGTCAAATACTACGCAGTGAGATTGCGCTTCCATTAGGACTGATCAATGCTTAATGCATAACGTTGCTGCAACTGCTGACCATGTTTTTTTAGGCTCTCTAACAGGCCACGTTTCTCTGCTGTTAAATCCGTTGCTTCTAACTCAGTCATGCGCTGATAAAATTTCGGCAAATTCAGCCAATCTCCTTCTGCTGTCAATTTTTCCTCAACAAACTCATGCCATTGGCCTTGATCCTGCTCGGTCATCCATTCTGGATAAGAACGTGCTTTCATACGCTCGGCTAAGGTTTGCAAACGGCGGTCACGAAAATCCATGTCCTGCCATTCGCCTTCGGCGATTGTGTTATGCAAATGATTACAACGTGCCTTGTCCTCCTCCTGGAGGAAGCCGTCGTATAAACCTGCGTCTACATCGTTTGCCTTGTCTGGAAAACCTTGCAGATATACGCGGCGCATTTTTTCAGCAATGCCGGGTTGCTTAAGACGGCGTGCACGTTCTTTAATCTCGCGCATAGACAAACCCAAACGCGAAATATTTTCTTCGTTAAGCACTTCAATGGGCGCAATAAAAGGGCAACGATTAATGCGTATTTCTTTCAGCGGCGGTCGCTCGTGAGTACCACGTGCAAACAATTTGGCGCGAATTTCATCTTCGCTCCAATCAATCAACGGCTGAATATCTGCTGCTAAGTCGACCACAATAATTGAATTGCCGTTGGTCGGATGCCTACTTATCGACATAATTGGTGCTACACCATAACGTTGACGCGGGTACATGGCGCTGACCTGCACACATAGTCTGGCGCCATAGGGTTCCAGCACTTTGCGTACCTGTTTTTTGCTGCGCAGGCCGAAGTAGTAATCAAACAAGTTGGGTTGGTGGGTCTTAATCAACTTGGCCATGCCGACGGTGGCGTGCACATCTGACACTGTCTCTTATACACATCTGACGCTGCCGACGAATAGAGAGGTGTAGAT
>CAJXUL010000171.1 GCA_913060615.1 uncultured Gammaproteobacteria bacterium
TGTATAAGAGACAGCCATCGGCATCGCTATCTAAAGCATTATCGGGGACTGGCGCGTCGGCAAAAAGCACTTGAACCGCAGTTTCTGCGATGAAGTTTGTGGGCGAAAGAGCATTTGCTCTCAACGAGTCAATGGCGTTGAGTACTCGTGTTTGGAAAAGCTCTAATATCGTTTCGGCGTTTGCTGCCGTGGGGACTAGCTCGGTACTGGCCAACAATATGTTGATTGAGGCAACAGTTTGGGCGACCGAACTACGAGCATCGTTGCCGATATCAGTGTTATGCACTTGTTGGAAATTTGTGAAAATTGAGTTCAGGAGCGTAGGGTCGGTAAGTCTTAAACTTCCAGGACCACTAGAGTGCACACGAAGTTCATCTGCCAACTGTCGATTCAGAGCGAGTAAATTTAGCTCCGTTGCGTCATCTTGGGCGAATAGTCTTTCCACAGTGAGCAAAAGAATGCCGATTTGGGCGTTAACCCTTTGAAGTTCAATAGCGCTTGTTTCTTGATCTTCTGCTTCCGCCCAAAAATCGCTACCGAAGATAGTTTCAAGCCCGTCGGTAATTCCTAATGCGGCAAATATTTGCTGTGTACTAGCGGCGTCATAGCCAATAGTTGATAGCGGGGTGACGAACACAAAATTTGTAGGATCTATAGATAGTCGACTCACCAGCACCAGGTTCGGTACTTCTTCGCCTGTAGATGTATCTCTACCGCCGCGAGTAATGATTTTTGGGTTTTGCGCGTTAACAAGGGAAATTTGTGGAATAAAGATGAAGCCGTTGGCATCACTCGTGCCTGCGGGTTCTCCTAGGTCTTCAATGTTGTTGTCATTTAGGTCTATAAAGAAGTTTGCACCCGCTATTGGTCCGTCGACCACTCTTGCTTCAAATGCATCTATTACCGAAATAGAAATCTCGGTAGATGTCATGAGGGAGCCGTCTGAAGCGATCACGGTCACTTGGTAGGTGTTATCGCTGTCAAAGTCCTCTGGTGCTTCGAAATCTGGGGCGTTAGTGAAGGTAAGTCGCCCGGTATTGTCTAAACTAAATAGGCTTGAATCTCCTGAACTCTGATCAAGGGTAAGGGTGATGACATCCGTATTTGGATCTGTAGCGTCAATTTGTGCGTTTAAGTTTTGGCCTTCTAGTACGCTTGCTGGAGCACGAACAGAGATTATGGGAGCAATATTTACGGCTTGCACAGTGCTCGAGGAATCGCCACCGCACGCAAACATTTCAGCAGTAAGACAATAAATACAGATTAATCTGAGCGAGCAGTTCAAGGGAACACCTCAAAATAGAGTTTTTCGGACGTGCTGCGGTGAGCTTCCTCTAGCTTTGGCTCGAATCATAAGGATTTGGCCCAGACGGTTACGATTCCCTGTTTAGCGGTAGTATTTTCCGAATCACAGGTACTTGGGAGGGCTTGTTTGGTTGGGATGTACGGGTTGGTTACGTAGGATATTGGTCTTTTAAATCACTTGTTTGGCGGTTCTAGTGACGCAAGATTCGTTTCAGGAAGTGCCGAAACCGATGTTGTTCACGCTGTAAAAACAGCCGGACGGATATAGGGAAAGCTCTAAAGTTTTAACGAGGATTTCTTCGCAGAGACCCCAATTTGATTGGGTGTGAATAGTAGTGATAAGGCGGGGGCGGCGACTGAACATCAATGTGCCGGTGCAAGGCTGCTTAGTCTTGGAAAGTATTCATGCATTGACGGAGCAATATGTGCCTGTATCGGAACGTAAAACCTAGCGCCAAAAGCAAAAGTAACCGCAACAAAGTGCCCCCTACAATGATGCTGTGGTTGCTTGAGTCTGCGAGCTGGGCGCAATGAGTAGGGACATAAAGGCGTAGATTGCCTAAAAGCGGATAGTATCTAATTCAACACAATATATTTTTTGATTGAATTCACTCTAACCTTAGTATTTTTACGATACGTTAAAGGTATGTGATGAAAAACCCTGTCTAGGGTTTCTTACATCGAAAAATATCGACGGGATGCGGTAGACATGTTGCTGCGCCTTGGCCTTGGGTAATCGACATTAAGAAATCGGAAATATCGTTGCGCAACCCTGTTGGCAATTGATCTGCCCGGGTTTGAACAATAAAGTCCACGATGTTTCGACCGGCTTCAGTTGATTCGCCGAAACATTCTTTAGCATTCAGGTTGGCGCTAACGCGCGTTTCACTATAAACCAATCCACGCGCGTCAAAGTGGGCTCGTACGTCATCGCTAAACCAACTGTTCTGCTCCATTTGACGTTGCCACATGAGGTTGGCAACCGTGTTCAGCTCTTCGTCAGGGGCGATGACGATAATCAATTCTCCGCCTGGTTTTAGCGCTTTAAGCGCCGCGTCGATGGCGTCATTTCGATCTTCTAAATAGTAGATGGAGTGGATAAAAAGAATGAGGTCGAACTCGTTTTCAAAAACTTGTTCTCCGAACTTTTGCAAGAGAACAGATACGTCGACTTGAGCAGATGCCTGCTTGTCCATGGTTTGGGAAAACTCAGCGGCCGATATTTCATTTGGTTCAATGCCCAGATAGGTAACCCGCTTCATCCGTGCCCGCGCGTATTCTAAAATGCATTCGTCAAAAGCACCTGTACCACAGCCAACACTCAAAATAGCATTGGCATCTTGGGACATGTTGGCGACGATGTTCGCTTCGAGCCAACCTAAAAGCCCCAGTCGCTGGTCACTGTTTGCTTCAAAAATTTCTAGGCATTGGGCGTAGTAACTATTATCTAAGGGATGTATCTGCGCTAGGTTTGTTACTGCTTGGTCAATCGACCCAATTATCTTGTTTTGATGAGACGTATATAAATTCATAGTTGAAACTATTTTCCAAAATCAGCGCTAATGCATAAAAATACGATCGCTTGAGCGACCGATGGCGTATACTAACAGAATTATTTAGAAGGTTGCTGAGGGAGTGTCAACCTTCTCTCTTTCAAACAGGCGTTATCTTTTGATAAATACCATAAGAATTAAGCAAATTGGTGCAAAGCTATGAGTCGATCCCTTCCCGCTGCGGCAGATGCAGACACCTTTGACCGGAGTTGTGCTCACTGGAGCGTTGACGGTCGTGAGGGCATGGATAACTTTTACACCTATGCAACTGTTGATTACAGGCATCTGGCTGGTTTGATCGATTGGACTGCTTTGATGGCCTCGTTGTCGAAGCAAACAGGTGTTCTGCAATTAGCGGATATCGCATGCGGTAGTGGTAAATTCCCGGCGGCGCTAATAGAACATACAACATTGCCTGAATTGACGAGCGCTGAAGGCAAATCCATTCAAGTGCTTTACGACCTTTTGGATCCCAGCACCTTTGCCATCGAAGAAGCGGCTGCCGTACTCAAGGCTCCCTTTATAGAACGCGATCACTATTGTTGCAGGCTGCAAGACTGGCAGCCCAAGCCAAGTACCTATGATCTGTGTTGGGCAACTCACGCACTTTATTGCGTCCCAGCCGAGGAAATGAACGAATGTTTATCAATTCTAAAAGCTGGCATGAGTGCTGATGGTATTGGCGTCGTAGCTCAATCCAACCGCAGTGGGCACTACATTCGCTTTTATGAACATTTCTTAGACAGCATCCATGGTGGCAACGGCACGCGTTTCAGTGCCGCCGAAGACGTCGATGAAGCCGCTGGAAATGTTGGTTTTGAGAGACAAAGCCGCACGCTGAATTATGAAACCGTTATTGATGAGAATGATCGTCAAGCGCTGGAGTCCTATCTACAACGCTGCGCTTTTGATGACTCTATAGCATTGGATGAAATGCTGAATAGCGCAACGCTAGGGCAATACTTGGCAAGCACCAAAAAGCAGGGCGCCTATCGTTTTCAGCAATCTGTTGATGTGGTTGTGTTCGGAAACGATTTGTCCACGTTCAATTTTTGGATGCAAGACGAGTGACAGACTCTACTAACTCGCAGCCCAAGCCAGAGTCATTTGAGTATTTGTCTAAAGCGCAACAGCAAAGTGAAGACGTTGCCTCGCAGTGGGACCAAGACAACCAGCAATGGTGGAATTGGTATATGACGCTGGCTGAGAATGAGCAAGGTCAAAATAATTTGGCCGTTAAGCCTGCGCCTTTCAGACCGCAAGCACCCATTGAAATTGACAAATCAACACTCGCGCAGATACAGGATGCACTTTCAGTGCCCTACGAATTGTCTGCGGATGCGATTGATCAGTTTGCCAGGAATGGTTACATCAAGCTTAAAAACGTCATTGACCCTGAACATCTAACGCTTCTCAGGGAACGTATCAATAGCATCCTAATAGATGTCCTGGGCGCTGAGCCTGGCTTGGCTTTTCGCAGTGACGAGATGATGTGGCTTCACGACGAACTCGTTCGACATTTCGTTTTGAGCAAACGCATCGCGCAAATTGCGAGCGAACTCTTGGGTGTTCAAGCGGTCCGTTTGTATCACGATAATGCGTTATCCAAAGAGCCTGGCTGTGGGCGCACGCCTTGGCATTACGACTACCATCACTTTCCAATCGACAGTCGAAATGTCTGTACTGCTTGGATTCCGTTGCAACCCATCCCAAGGGAAATGGGACCGCTTGCGTTTGCAGCGGGTATAGACACCTACAAACTTGTTAAAGACCTGCCTTTTAACAAGTTTGACTCAAGCTATGACAAGCAACTGAACCAAATCTTTACAGATAGACATATTCCCGTTGATGATAGTGGCTTCGATTTGGGTGAAATCAGTTTTCACCATACCTTATCGTTTCATACCGCAGGTGCGAATAAGACTAACGAATCGCGCATGGCATTAGCGACAACCTATTTTGAAGACGGTGCACGTCTTGTCTCCAATCCAACCATGATTTCCGGTGAGTTTCACAAATTTATGCCGGCAATCGAGCCAGGCGATGTTATCAACAGCGCATACAATCCCGTATGCCATTCATGCGCTGATTAACTCGCAAAAGAGAATGTTATGAGTAGGTCTTTATGAGTAGCTCTGAAAAACAAACGTTCGGTATCAATCAGGGAGATTTTCCGCGTTTGATGACGATGGTCGCTCTCATTATCGCAGGAGAGGCCATATTCTCTCTACCGTTCCACGTGACCCGATTCTTTCGTCCAACATTCTTGGAAGTTTTTGAGTTCAGTAATTTGCAGCTAGGGCTTGTCCAAGCTTCCTATGGCGTGATTGCAATGCTGGCCTATTTCCCGGGCGGGCAGCTCGCCGATATGTTTTCCGCTCGTAAACTCTTAGCTGCGTCGCTGATAGCGACAGGGCTTGGCGGGCTCTACTTCGCGCAAATTCCAACCTACGAAGGCTTACACTTACTCTTCGGTTTTTGGGGTTTTACCACCATTCTGTTATTTTGGGGTGCGCTGATTCGTGCCACGCGCGAATGGGGCGCGGACTCAGCACAAGGACGCGCATTCGGCATATTAGATGGTGGCCGAGGGTTATTCGCGGCGTTGATTGGCGTGATTGCGGTTTTTGTCTTACGTAGTTTTTTTCCTGACGATGTGGCGCTGGCCACCGATGCGGAGCGCATTTTGGCGCTTCAGTATGTGATCTATTGTTATACGTTGTTCACATTTTTGGCAGTGCCTTTAGTTTGGCTGTGCGTGCCCGAACCGGCAGAGGACCTCGTAAATGCAAACTTCATCGCCAATAGGCCGGGTCTGGTAAGACGCACGATCGATGTCATGAGATTACCGACCGTTTGGTTACAATCACTAATTATTGTTGCGGCCTACGTGGGATATAAGGGTATAGACAATTATTCTCTGTTTGCCTATACCGCTCACGGGTTGAATGAAGTTGAAGCGGCGGAATTGACTGCCTATAGCGTTTGGATACGTCCGCTCGCGGCCGTTGGTGCTGGCCTTCTTGCAGACCGTATACTGCCATCTCGGGCAACAGCCTTATGCTTTGCACTTATGATATTTTGTTTTGGGTTTCTTTCCTTCGATACCCCGAATGTGTCCCAGATTTGGGTTTTGTTTGCGAATGTGATTGTCACTAGCGCCGCTGTATTTGGGCTGCGTGGCATCTATTTTGCGATGTTCGAGGAGGGTCACGTGTCGGCCATCGAAACGGGAACTGCGACAGGGCTAGTTTCTGTTATTGGTTTTACGCCTGATATTTTTATGGGTCCTATGTCCGGCTGGATTTTGGATCGCTCTCCGGGTTTGCAAGGTCATCAAGACTTTTATCTTCTGATGGCTTGCTTTGCATTTTTCGGGCTGGTTGCAAGTGTCTTGTTTGGTCGTCTTGCAAGAAAGTCTGTTCGCAGCTGAAAAAAATTCTAACGAGCAACAATTTACTAGCAAGCGACTAACAACTAACTTATAACTAACTTATAACTAGGGTGCAAACAAACGTGGACTAGTCATTTTGTCCTTCATTTGTACAACTTTATAATGCGCGAATTGAACTAAACCCGGCCAAAAGCGAACCAACTACCTCTTTATGGTTGTATAACGTCCTTAGCTGTCTCTTATACACATCTCCCGAGCCCACGAGACGGACTCCTATC
>CAJXUL010000172.1 GCA_913060615.1 uncultured Gammaproteobacteria bacterium
AGATCTACACCTCTCTATTCGTCGGCAGCGTCAGATGTGTATAAGAGACAGCCATGGTGCTGACCCAGTTTTTTATCATGGGTACGGGCTTTATAGACACCGCCATGGCCGGACGTTATTCCGCCGCCGACCTGGCAGGCGTTTCCCTGGGTGGCAACGTCTTATGGCCAGCATTTCTGCTGCTCACCGGCGTCACAATGGCTTTAGCACCGATTACCTCGCACTTGCGCGGCGCAAATAAAATGGGCGATATCGGCCACCAAATCCGCCAAGGCCTGTGGCTGTCTCTGGCCAGCAGCGCTTTGATGATGCTGCTTCTGCATAACGCCGCCGTCATTTACGAATGGACCGGCATCGAGCCTGCCATCGCCGATATCGCCAGCGATTATTTGTATGCAATTAGTTGGGGGGTACCGCCGATTATTATTTATGTGGCGCTACGCCATACGCTGGAGGGTCTGGGACAAACACGCCCCCCCATGCTTATCGCCGGCAGCGTGCTACCGCTCAACGGTTTTCTCAACTACGCGCTGGTCTACGGCGAATTTGGCTTCCCTGAAATGGGCGGCGTAGGCTGCGGTTGGGCCACTGCCATTGTCTTTTGGGTGCAACTCCTACTGATGCTCTTACTGCTGCCTAAACCCTACTTCAAAGCTACCGGTTTGTTTAAGGTATTTGAGTTGCCAATACTCAGTACCTGCCGGGACATTCTCAAACTTGGCATTCCCATAGGCGTTGCTATTTTCTTAGAAATGGCTTTATTTGGTGTGGTAGGTTTTTTGGTGGCGCGCCTAGGTGTGGTTGATATGGCCGCCCACAGCATTGCTGGCAACCTAAACTGGATGACCTACGTTATTCCAATGAGTATTGGCAGCGCCGCCAGCATCCGCATTGGATTTTTGGTGGGCAGTGGCGATTTGGCTGCGGCAAGATCAACCGCTGGCGCTATATTTAAGTTTTCTATTGGCTATGCGCTGGTCATGAGCTTGGTGCTTATAGGACTGCGCTATCAACTGGTTTCAATTTTCACCAATGACCCGGCAGTGATTGCTATCGCCATAGTGCTGATTTTATTTATCGCGGTATATCAGATTATTGATGACGCTCAAGCGGTCATTATCGGCGCTCTACGCGGCTATAAAGACACAACAATCCCAATGATATTTGGCCTCGTCGGCTATTGGTTTTTAGCCTTACCAATAGGTTACCTATTGGCAGAGGGGCTGATCACAGAGGAACCACTAAGAGTATATGGTTACTGGGCAGGTATTGCTTCAGGCATGTTTATCGTCGCAATTTGTGTGGGTATAAGGCTCAGACATATCAGCGGTCACAAAGAGAAATTTTTGCTGTTGTCGGACACCAAGGACTAACTCGCCAAGCTGGAAAACTTACGTGGGACATCAGTGGCTAACGACAAGCTCCGACCCAAAAATACAAGCCAGAGCAATGTAACCCTGTTTTATCAGCCAGCCGACTGTTGAGACTGGGCATCAATCTCGCTCTGCCGAGGATCGGCTGAATTAGATTTTCCGTTAGCGGAAAAAACCAGCGCGCTGTCTGCCACTGGCGCATTGCGAATCATCTTTTTGTCTATGGCAAAGTTTTGGGTATTCTTCCAAGGCCCTTCGCCCTGCTGAGGAAATAAATGCATTACGCGCTGCATGTATCCCGCAGGAAAATCTGCAATCCAAGGTAGGGTTTGCATACCCTGATCCTCTTGGCGTAAAACCGGAGTCACCTGGGTAGCGCCACTTTTGTTCATGTGCTCTATAAGACGACAAACCCACTCAGAGGTTAAATCGGCGCGCAAAGTCCATGATGCATTCACATAACCAAAAGTATTGGCAAGATTCGGCACTCCCGAGTACATCATGCCTTTGTAGGTAAATTGCTTAGAAAAATCTACTGCCTCACCATCAACAGAAAACGGCACACCGGCCAGCACTTCAAGCTTTAAACCTGTCGCTAGGACGATAATATCAGCTGCTAACTCATCACCATTCTTTAGGCGTATACCGCTCTCGGTAATTTGATCTATCTCAGCAGTCACCACTTCGGCCTTGCCGGACTTAATAGATTCAAACAGATCTGCGTTAGGCACCAAGCAAAGGCGTTGATCCCATGGGTTATAGTTTGGTGTGAAGTGCTTATCCATATCATAGCCTTCAGGCAGCATTTGCTTAACCATATCCAGCAGCTGTTTTTTGACTTTTGCCGGCGCCGTGCGGGTTTGGTAATAGAAGTAGCGCTGCATCTCAATATTTTTGAAGCGGGTCAAATTGTAAGCCCACTTTTCCGGCAGTATCTTGCGCAGAAAATTGGCTAATGCATCTTGATCTGGCCGCGCCACCACATAAGTTGGCGAACGTTGCAGCATAGTCACTTGAGCGCCGTCTGCGGCCATATTCGGCACCAAAGTCATGGCTGTTGCGCCGCTGCCCACAACCACCACGCGCTTACCTTTATGCGCTAAGCCCTCGGGCCAGAACTGTGGGTTGACCACTTCGCCAGCAAAATTTTCTACGCCGTCGATGCGCGGATCATGAACCTCATCGTGACTGTAGTAACCACTGCACATAAACAAAAAGTTACAACTGATCTGAACCTGCGCGCCCGCATGGTCTACATCCAATGTCCACTTAGCGTCGTGAGATGACCACTGCGCGTTGGTCAACTTATGCGAGAATTTAATATGCTCATCCACGCCATACTCTTGGGTGGTCTCTTTCACGTACTTCAATATTGCAGGGCCGTCTGCTATGGATTTAGATTCCTTCCAAGGCTTAAAGTTGAAACCCAGCGTATGCATATCACTGTCAGAGCGAATACCAGGGTACTTAAACAAATCCCACGTACCACCTACGCTTTCTCTGCGCTCTAATACACAGTAGCTTTGGCCCGGACATTCTCGGCCCAAATGCACCGCCGCGCTCACACCAGAAATCCCAGCACCTACAATAATTACGTCAAAATGTTCCATAGCAATTTCACCCCTCGAATATTAATGATCCATCACAGCCAAATAATAGCAGTTCATTTAAGTATAGCCACACCGCTATGAACTCGGCGTTTACTATCTTACGCACAAAATAAGCACTATTAATTGACATAGATGGTTTTGCTATTTGTGAATTTTCTACCCACTACTTTGGACAGCCCATACCCCCCTATTAATAACGAACGCAATGAGCTTCGCTACTTTAACGACACCACATTTCAAGGCCTTTACCAAAAGTCAGTCCAATACGGCGAAATTCGTTGCATTTCTGAAACTTACAGACACTAACAAAAAAAGTCCTTTCTATAAGGCTTTAAGAACACGGTGTTTTGATCAACCCCAACGTTTTTACACTCTCAAAAGACTTGTAACCATACTTCCCACACTTAACTACCCGTACTGAGCAGACTAAATTTGCGTGCACTTTTGGTATATGTTAATAAACAACAATCAGAAACTGGAGGGTAAACTGATGATGAAAAAAACTAGCCTCATTACTGGGGCAGCACTTGCTGTTTTTCTAACGCCAAACTTACTGATGGCGGAAGGAAGGCAAATTGAAGAGGTCATTGTGACCGCTGAACGACAAGAGGCGTCTGTTCAAGACACCTCAATCTCTATCACCGCATTTACCGGTGAATTCATTGATGACTTCGGTATCCGAAATCAGGAAGACTTGCAGAACTTTGTGCCTGCTACAACAATTCAGCCATACGACGCCACAATCCGTGGTGTTGGCCGTAACTTCCGCGCCCTAGGCGGCGACCCCGGCGTAGCCACATACATGAACGGTGTTTACTCAGAAGACTTGTTGACTGCAACTGCAGCGACCTTTTGGGACGTAGAGCGTATCGAGGTTCTTCGTGGACCACAGGGCACACTTTATGGTCGTAACGCCGTTGGTGGTGCGATTAACATTCTTTACAAAGAACCTACTGAGGAATTTGAAGGTGCTGTGAGAGCCATTGTTGGTGACTTCGGTACACAAGATTACTATGGCGCGTTCTCTGGACCACTCATTGAAGATAAATTACTAGGTCGAGTTAACTTCAGCTACCGTGAAAGAGATGGATCAATAGAAGAGCTTGGACCGACCGAAGACCTAGATGGATTGGGTACAGATAACCTAGCGATTCAATTGAAATGGAACATAAGCGACTCAGTAACTCTGGACGTACGCCAAAACTGGATGGACATCGACCGTTCATTTGGTGGTGCTAACGGCGCTGGTCTAGTTGTACTAAACGAAGACGGCAACGATTCTCGAAGCACAGAAATCGTACCTGGCTATCGCTTCATCGATCGTGATCAGTCAAATGCTCTGGCGAACGATTTCTACGATCCCAGTTCTGCAGTACGCAGCTTTACTAATCCAGTGTCAGGTGTTGTGCAAGAAGCACAGTCCAATCGACTTGGTTTAGACTATGCTGACTTCGATGGTTTCCAAAATGCTGCGGCGTCAATGGATGGGTTCAATACTACTTCAGCGTCAAGCCTTGCTACGCTGAATTCGTGTGTATTCCCTAACGACATTGACGGCGACAAGCTTTGTGCCGCAACTAATGGATTGAATCGTGAAGAATTCAACCAGCAGGGTACTCAGGCAACGCTTACATGGGATGCTTCAGACGCATTAACTGTTAAGTACATTTATGGCCAAAACCAACTGTCATACCAACGTACGACAGACGATGATAATACTTACAGTCAATTCCATGACCGCCAGTTCTATGTAAATCATGAAGCTGATTACAGCTCCCATGAATTACAAGCGTTCTATGAGTTCAGTGACACAATCTCTGTTACATCGGGTGTATTTTGGTACGACGCTCTGATCGACCAGCGTGGTGACTTTTACTCGTCTGTTCGTGAAGCTCGTATGACCCAAGCACGCAGTTACGATAACTCAATTACTTTAGGCGCAGTTGGTACCTCAGCTGGCGTCCTTAACAATGCAGGTCTTCTTGGTGTTCCTGTGAACGCTATTTTGGGTGCTCAAGCTGGTGTTAACCTATTCAGCGCGAAAGATTCGTGCATGGTTGAAAACCCCGCGGCAACCTGTGCGCGTAACTACTCTGCTAATAACAGCCTTGAGAGTTTGACGATCCTTGATGCCGGCAGAAACGACAACCTGCAGCTTGGTCTTTGGGAAGGCGACAACGGTACTGCACCAAACCTAGATGTAATCAATGGACCAAACACACAGGGTTCAGATTTGCTTTACGCAACTCAGACTCAACGTGAAGCGTTCGCAGCTTACACTCAAGGTGTATGGGACTTCGCTGACGACCTAACTTTGACAGTAGGTGTTCGCTACGCATGGGATGAAGTGACAGCAGAAGAGAATCTTTTCCGCTACACAGAAATCTTCAGCACTAATCAGGTTCTGGCTCGTTTCATTACTGATGACTTTGTAAGTCCAACTGATACAGCAACTTCTGGTGCATTGTATGCTCTGAACGCTGCTAACGGTGGTTTTGAGTTAGACGCAAACGGCGACGTTGCGCTTGATCAATATGGTCAGCCAATTGGTACTAACCTTGCGGTTAACGGTGGTATTCCTGTTGCTGTGAGCGTATATCGCCCATTCGTTCGTAAAGACGAGAAAGTAACAGGCCGTATCAACTTAGACTGGGACATCAACGATGATTTCATGATGTACTTCTCAGCGACTTCTGGTTTCCGCTCTGGTGGTTACAACCTCGTATTCTTCAGCAACACTGCAGATTATGATCCAGAAGAGTTACTTGCTTACGAAATTGGTTATAAAGGCCAATTCCTAGACAACACATTGCAGGTCAACGGTTCGTTCTACATGTACGACTATGAAACAATTCATACAGTTGGTACTGAAGTAACAAGCCTTGGTGGTACATCTACCTCAGTATTAGAAGCACCTGGTGCTGAAATTCTGGGCGCTGAAGCTGAAGTATTATGGCTAGCAACAGATGCCTTAACTTTAGGTGGTAACTTTAGTTTCACACCTAGTGAGTACACTGAAGACCTAAACGTAATGGACCCAGCTGACGTTTCAACGCCAGTATCGTTGTATCCAGATCAGCTTGTTAGTGAGAAAAACATCAATGGTAACCAGCTACTGCAAGTGCCTGAAATTAAGTACACAGTATTTGGTACTTATGGATTTCCGCTAAGCTCTGGCGCAAACATAGATTTATCTAGTGTTTACTCTTGGACAGACGAAGTCTTCTATTCTCCTTTTGAGAATGACCGAGATAAGTCTGAGTCCTACGGTCGTCTAGACGTACGAGCTACTTGGACTAACACAGCTCAGAACGTAATTGTTTCTGCCTACGTTAACAACATCTTAGATGACGTTGCCGTGTTGCAGGTACTGCGTAATGGCGAAGAAGAGCACTTCCGCGTCAATGCTGGTACAACGCTGCCACGTATGATGGGTCTAGAATTCACCTACAAGATGGGTGCTT